>JAGAQS010000104.1 GCA_017622635.1 Ruminococcus sp.
AATAATCCTTGCCTGATAGGTGAGGCAGGAGTGGGAAAGACCGCGATTGTGGAGGGAGTGGCAGAACTTTTTGTGAGAAATCTTGTTCCCGACTCTCTGAAAAACAAGTTTATTTTTGCACTCGATTTTACTTCACTGCTTTCGGGTGCAAAGTACAGGGGAGACTTTGAGGAACGTGTAAAAGCGTGTCTTGACGAAGCGGCAAATGCAGGAAATATAATTTTGTTTATCGATGAAATTCATACAATCGTCGGTGCAGGAGCGGCAGAGGGTGCAATAGATGCGGCCAATATAATGAAACCACAGCTTGCACGTGGTGAACTTCAGATAATAGGTGCGACAACGTTCGAGGAATACAGAAAGACCATTGAAAAGGATTCCGCACTTGAAAGACGTTTCCAGCCTGTCAGTGTCAACGAACCCGCAATTGAAAACTGTATTGAAATTATAAACGGTCTGAAAAATAATTACGAAACTTTTCACGGTGTTGAAATAAGTGACGAAATAATTTCACTTTCGGTCAATATGTCTGTGCGGTATATATCGGAGCGTTTTCTTCCCGACAAGGCTATTGACGTACTTGACGAAGCGTGTGCCTGTGCCAAAATAAGATACAGTACGGGCGTTCTTACAAAGGACACGGAATATATAAATATGAACACGGCAAAGTGCAGGTTAAGCGGAATAAGAAAAATAATAAACGGTAATACCCGTCCACGTGTGCTGAAAGAGGACATTATATCCGTGATTTCAATGAAAACGGGCATACCTCTTGACAAAATAACGGTCAGGGACGCACAGGAACTTAATTTTCTTAAAATAAGACTTTCCGAAAGGGTTATAGGTCATGAATATGCTGTAAACAAGATTACAAGTGCAATATGCCGTGCAAAGTCGGGACTGCGTGACAGTAACCGTCCTACAGCATCATTTCTGTTTGCAGGACCTACAGGCGTGGGAAAAACTGAACTTGCAAAGGCACTTGCGGACTGTATGTTCAGTTCGGGTAATAATCTCATAAGGATTGATATGTCCGAATATATGGAGAAACACTCTGTTTCAAAACTGATTGGGGCACCTCCCGGGTATGCAGGATATGACGAACACCCGAATAATTTATGTGAAAGAGTACGTCGTAACCCGTATTCACTTCTTCTGTTTGACGAAATTGAAAAAGCTGATATAGAAGTACTGAATGTCCTGTTGCAGATACTTGATGACGGTATTCTGACCGATTCAACTATGCGTCGTGTAAGTTTCAGAAACTGTATAATAATCATGACTTCAAATGTGGGTGCTGATAAGTTCAGCCGTAAGTCAATGGTCGGATTTACGGAAAACGGTGAACTTGCGGGGGAGGAATACGTTCTTTCAAAACTCAGGGAACATTTTACCCCTGAATTTATAAACAGAATTGACGAACTTATTGTTTTCCGTCCTCTTTCAAGGGAAGACCTGATAAAAATAAGCCGTATAACACTTGAAAATCTGCGTATACGTGCCAAAAGTCTCGGTATCGAACTTACTTATTCACCGAAAGTGACAGAAGCCGTTGCGGACGCTAAAGAAACGGACAAATACGGTGCAAGACCTATAAAAAGGCGTGTAACGGAACTTGTTGAAAATGAACTTGCGAAAATGATAGTAAATTCCGAAATAAGACAGGGCGAAACAGTAAGGATTGAACTTAAAGACAATAAAATTCTGTTTCTGAAAGGTGCGACGGTATAGAAAAAAAGGGAGATTTTTTCAGTCTCCCTTTTTGTTTTTTCTTTTTCTGAAAATCAGAATTGCCGACGTTGACGACAAAAGCAACGCACACGCACCTGCAATTACAAGTGTTTCTGTATTTACGGTTGATTCTTCATTGTATTCCGTTTCCGTGCCGTCCGTCTGAACTATGAAAACAGGTTTGTCGTTTTCGTCTGTAACATACATATTGTTGTTTTTTATATCATATTCAATGTTTTTTCCGTCAGTAAGTGAAACGTTGCTGTATGACTTTTCAAAGTCTTTCTGACTTTTGTCGGACAGTTCAAGAATTTCGTCGGTATTTCCTGAAAATTTTATTTTATAGTCACCCGACGGAATATATATATGTGTGTGTTCGTCGTCGGATAAAATTTTTAAATTTTCTTTTTCAACAGGTGTGTCTGACTTTAAAACTTCAAAATCCGCATAGGGATTATTTATTGTTATCTGTCTGTAGGTAACATAATTGTCTGTGACTTCCGAGAGATTTTCAACGTATATTTTCGGTTCAAAACAGTTCATTCCGAAAGTTCCGTTGTCAAATGCGACTGTTTTTCCGTCCTTTGCACCGAACGGTACGAATGACACAATATCACTTTCGTTTACAATATTAATTATATTCGGACAGATATTGTCGGACAATGTATTATATACATTCGGACAGCCGAAAGTATAAACAAATATATCATCTTCGGAGAGTTTCAGAACAGAATCACCGCTGTTGAGTTCCGCACCGAGAAGTGAAGCACCTGCACCGCCTATACTGTGACCGCTGACAAGTACTTTAAGTTTACCGTCCTGTGCGGAGTTCAGTATTTCATTGTGATTTGAAATATATTCGTCAAGGGTGTTTTTAACTCTTATGTAGAAATCGTAATAGTCGGGATTTGTCATACTGTTCATGAAAGGCTGACTGAAATCTTTGTCAATCTGTTCATAGAAATTTTCTTTTCCGCTGTTTCCTTTCAGAGTGACGGCGAGAAGCGTTGTCTGTCCGAATTTCTGTGATGCGATTGAAAACGAATAATCTTCGGACGGATAACCATATACTTCAATATTGTCGGAAGTAAAACCGAGTTGTCTGTAGGCTGAATTTATGTAGTAACCGCTTTCACGTCTGCCGTTGTATGATGCGGAACTGAGGGCGGAGGCAATTTCCGCAATGTCACTGTGGTACTCGTCCGAATCCTGACAGAATATATCTTCTGTAATGACCGTATCGACCGCACCGCCGTAATACCTTACACCGTCGGGGATATCTTTATCTGTTGCGTTTACATATTTATGACCGTAATGTGCAGAAAGACCATT
>JAGAQS010000105.1 GCA_017622635.1 Ruminococcus sp.
CCACAATACCTACAAAACAATAAAAAATGTATTTTCCAATTTGCGACAACCATATGCGCTATGGACTTGAAGACCCCGAAATGTGATACAAATTTATTTGTATTGCTGCGTGCTCTTACCGTAGCCTTATTTTCCAGTATGTATCTCTCAAGAATCACAGCGCGTTCCTCAATATCCTGAACGGATTTTGCTTTCAAATACGATCAACCTCTAAAATTTACAAAGTAAATTTCATAGTTATTCTTTCTATGTATATGCGGGGGAAATGTGGTCAATGCGATAAATGCCACAAAACAATAGTATTATCAGAACTGATAAAACACTAACCGCCGCAGTACGAAACTGCGGCGGTTAAACTTGAAGTTGAAAAATAATCAATTATAAACTTCTATGATTTTTCTTTTTATACCAGATCATTGCAATTATAATGACAGACAGAACACAGAAATACATAACAGAGATGGAATCCTTGTCATCAATGAATTTTTCAGCGATTTCGTCGCTTGATGCTGAAGAAACGTCTTCGTATATTTCTTCATTATCAATGTAGTCGTCATTTTCTGTTTCAATTTCAGGGACAGATGGTGATACCGATGGAACGGAAGGCTTTGATGGAACAATTGGTTCAGATGGAATAGTTGAATCAGACGGAATATCTGGTTTATTTCCATCAAAAGGATTATTATCCTTATAATCACTTATATAAGAATCGCCGCATACAGTACATTCAAACAATGTATATCCCTGTTCGGTTGCAGTAGGTTTTACAACTGTTTTTCTGTAATCGTGTCCAGTTGTGGCAACCATTTCGGTATATGAATCGTCACAATACATACAAATGTATTGATATATTCCGTCAGCATAACAGCTTTTTGGAATAACGGTTTTCTTTTCATACACATGGCTGCATTCTGACATATATCCTTCATCAGAAACATATGCAAAACCGCATACAGTGCATGTTCTTACAACTGCTCCGCTTCGTGTTCTGGTGCTGTCAACAAATCTGTGACCTGTTGCTGTAAGTGGTTCTTCATAGCAGTAACCGCAGGAAATACATTCGTAGTTTATTATAGAATCTGTCGTACACGTACCATTGCGGCTGATTCTGTTGGTGAAGTAATCATGTGGACAGTTATGTGTGTACATCGGCAGATACTCAAACTGCAGGCTTTCAATCCAGGTCTGGTCGCCGCCCCATATTCCGAAAATCCTTTCATTTCCGTTAAGGGGGAAGGTGCCGAACCATACTTTTCTGGTTGTTGCCTTGAGAGAAGGGGCATTGCTATAATCTGTTCCGCCATTTGTGAAATCCATATTTCCGTAAATATTTACGGTGTCATAGCCCTCGTTGTATTCAACCGTAAAATCCAATCCGAAAACAAGTGATTCAAACTGTTTTATATCTCTGTTGAACATAGGCGTTTCAGTATAGTCTCCGAAAACGTCAAACTGATAACTGCCGTCAACAGGGCTGTATATTTTTGCAAACGGGTCATACATTTTCAGACTTGATCTTTGGGAAGTAGGTGCATTTGCACCTGTCTGGAAGTGAGCTTCGCCGAATTTACCAAGCTTTTTGGTATAATTCTTTTCTACTGTGCATGGCGTTGCGGTTATACCTGCACCGCTTGAATATCCGATTGCTACGCCGTAATAATAATCGCTGTCCTGTGAATGGATAAGCACAACCTGACGTTTGCCTTGCCAAGCGTTTGAAAAACGGAAATTGTAATAAAGACTTCCCGTTACACCGGTAAGGTTGTCGCCTGAAATTTCAGCGTCATCAAATGCAATGGCAAATGTAGGACGATTGAGGTTTCCACTGCTGTTGGTTATCCCGTCAAAATCGGAATAATCACGGGACTGGTCGGTGTAGAACGCTGTTTCTCCGCTTGGAGTTACAGCAATATCGTAATGGATAAGGCTACGCATAACTGCAAGAATATCTGTCTGTGTCATTAATCCGTCATTGACAAGTGCCTGCAGCTTTGCGTAATCAAATTCAACCTCGGCACCTTCAGAATCGGGGAGTACAGCCGTGTTGAATGAAGAACGGATATATGCTGCAATTGTTGTGTCATCAATGAAGCCTGCAAATGTGTTTTTCAGCAATTCAAGCTCAGCAGGGGATTTATCCCTGAAATCATAAAGTCTGTAATATGTTTTTTCAGTTGTACCTGTCCATTTGTTTGGAATATCAAAAATTTCGTCCTGAGGCGGCTGTGGGGTGGTAATCTGTATAATCTGTTTTTCAGGCTCAGGAGGATAATCCACTACAATAAGTTCACCGTTCACATAGAAGCGTGTTCTTGGAATTGCCTCGCCGATAAGCTCATTTTTCGGGATAATAAAGGTTTCATCTTCAGCTGTTTCAGGGTCATCCTTCTGGTCGATTTCATAGAAATTGAACAGGTCGATTACATTGTTCCTGCAATTTTCAAATATGACACTGTCTGATTTTCCCCACGGAATATAAGGATGTGCAACCTTATAGTCGCCATAATACGCAGTAGTAACACCGTTACCGACAATACGCACATCGGAAATCGATTTTACTGTATTTCCGTTTGCATCGCGGTAACTTATGGACGGACTGTCGAATTCAACGAAATGAGTCATTTC
>JAGAQS010000106.1 GCA_017622635.1 Ruminococcus sp.
ACCTGTGATGGCAGACCTTTCAGCAGACTACGCCCCTTGACAATAAAAGTTATATCGTCACTGGGTTCGTAAAGGTTGCACAGACCTATCTTTACTTTTTCGGCAGTCTGTTCACCTATTAAAAGTTTGTAATGGTTCTGCATATATTTCATGATAGAACGGTTTATTGCGTTTCCTGCTGTTTTTATTGTATGAGAAGTTACAACGCCGTTCATTGATACAATAGCGATATCCGTCGTACCTCCGCCTATATCGACTATCATATGACCCTTTGCCTTTGCAATGTCAACTTCCGCACCAATCATTGCCGCAACGGGTTCTTGTATAAGGTAGACCTGCCGTGACCCCGCACTTTTTGACGCATCTACTATTGCACGGCTTTCAATGTCGGTGACAAAAGCAGGAACACATATTATAACTCTTGGTTTAAGGAGCTGATGACCCGATATTTTCATAATAAACTCACGTATCATACTGCGTGCAAGGTCGTCGTCGGAAATTACGCCCTCATTTACGGGACGTGCAACGCATATGTAATCAGGATTCCTGCCAATCATCTGGTATGCTTCTTTTCCGACAGCAAGCACTCTGTCCGTTCTTGTATTGTACGCTATAACGGACGGTTCACTAAGTACAACGCCCTTGTTTCCCATAGTCATTACAATGTTTGACGTACCTAAATCAATTCCGATATCGTTGTTTGACATTTTCTATCTTTCCTTTCTTTTCTGAATCTCCAGAAATTCAAGTATTCCGAGATTTTCGCTGTTCACATCATTTTTATTTTCAAAAACTTTGTTTTTTTCGGTGAGCATATTTTTCAGACAGGTATAACGGCATGTACGGCGGTTATTATCAACCATACTTCGTATTGTGTATTCGTTTCCTATTAGTATAAGAAGTTTTTTTGCACGTGTTACGGCAGTATATAAAAGATTTCTGTAGTTCAGCTTTTCAAAGCCACTCTGTACAGGCATTATTACCGCCTCAAATTCACAGCCCTGACTCTTATGAACGGTTACAGCGTAGGCAAGTTCAATCTGTGAAAGCTGTTCAAACGAATATTCGGCAGTTCTTCCGTCGAAGTCAATCACAGCGTACATTTCAGACTTGTTTATTCCTGTTATTTTTCCTATATCACCGTTGAATATTCCCGTACCCTGCTCACTGCCACGCTTCCATACAATATCGTAATTGTTTTTTATCTGCATTACTTTGTCACCGAGCCTGAAAGTATATATAATACCGTTGTGTTCGGGTTTTGACCTGTCAGGCGGATTAATTGCGTTCTGGAGAACCTTGTTGAGTTCGACTGTTCCGAGTGTTCCTTTTTTTGACGGTGAAAGAATCTGTATATCGTCAACAGGGGAGTAGTTATAAGCTTTTGGCAGTCTCTTTGTTGCAAGTTCAAGTATGAGACGCACCGCACTTTCAGGTTCATCACGTCTGAAGAAAAAGAAGTCATTGTCTTTTCTGGACAAATCGGGATATTCTCCCGAAACAATCCTGTGTGCGTTTGTTATTATACAGCTTTGTCTTGACTGTCTGAAAATTTCCTTTAGTCTTATTACCGTCACAACGTCGCTGTCAATAAGGTCACGGAGTACGTTTCCTGCTCCGACTGATGGGAGCTGGTCACTGTCCCCCGTTATTATAAGTTTACAGTTAAGCCTTAACGCACGTAGCAGGGAATCGAAAAGAAGCACGTCCACCATTGACATCTCGTCAATTATAATAACGTCACATTCAAGCGGGTTGTTTTCATTGTGTACAAAACGGTATTTTTCACCTGAATCAAACGTTATTCCGAGCAGGCGGTGAATGGTTTTCGCCTCGTAACCTGTAAGGTCGGACATACGTTTTGCCGCCCGTCCCGTCGGAGCGGTAAGCACAACGTTCATGCCCTTTTTTTCAAAAACGGAAATAATAGCTTTGAGGGTGGTAGTTTTTCCTGTTCCGGGTCCGCCCGTAAGAATCATAAGCCCTTTTGATACGGCGGAAGAAATAGCTTCACGCTGTAAATTTTCGTATTTTATGCCCTGACTTTTTTCCTCTGCGTCAATAAGACTTTCACAGTCATAATTTTCAGGCGGTGTAAAATCTTTAAGTACGTTTATTCTGTCGGCGATAAATTTTTCCGCATGATAATATTCGGGAAGATATACATATTCACGGTCATTTTTTATATATTCAAAAATTTCATTTTCTTCAATTGCAATATCATACGAATCATAAAAATCACTTTCGGAAATGTTAAGAACCGAAACGGCTTTCGATGAAAGAAAGTCAAGGGGCAGACACGAATGACCACAGGCTGTATTTGCTTTAAGTATGTACTTTATACCTGCAATAATTCTTTTATCAGAATTTTTTTCAATACTGAGGTCATAAGCTATCGTGTCTGCTCTTTTGAAATCAAGTTCAACAGAATCGTCACACAAAATATACGGGTTTATTTTTATCATGTCAAGTGTGTCCATACCGTATTTCAGATAGGCTTTCATTGCAAAACTGAATTTTATTTCATACTGTGCAAGATATGATGTAATCATTCTGAGGGAGAAGATTTTTTTTGCTTCCTCTGCTATCTGTTTGCTTTTGGCAGGGGAAATACCCTTTATACTGCTCAGGCGATGCGGTTCTTTTTCTATGATTTCAAGAGTTCCGTCACCAAAAGTATTCACGATTTTTTCGGCAAGTTTCGGACCTATTCCCTTTATCACACCCGAAGAAAGATATTTTTCTATATTTATTGCAGTGTCAGGGAGTTTCTGTTCACAGTATTCCGCTCTGAACTGTGTACCGAATTTTTTGTGTGTGACATAGTTTCCCTCAAGAATAAGGTTTTCTCCGTCTGCAATGTCTCCGAGTTCTCCGACAACGGTTATCAGTTCACCTCCTGAATCAAGGTCAAATACAACATATCCGTTACTTTCATTTTTAAACAGCACATTCTCAACCGTACCTTCAATGTGCAGTGTTTTTTGCTCCATAGAAAACCTCCTGAATATTAATACATCTTATATTATACTATGTTTTAATGTCAATTGCAAATGTTTCATACAATATTTTTTCAACTTCGGACGAATCGGCAATGACCGCACAGCAGTTTTCATTACAGAATTTACGGCACATTTCAAGCTGTTCAGGTAAAGCACCGTAACTGATAAGTATTATTTCTTCTGCGTGACAGCGTCCGCAGGCGATTTTTTCGGAAAGACAGTTCAGTCGCAATGAAAAACTGTCATCTGTCGGAAATACGGGTATTACAACAGCAGAGTCAAGTACGTTCTCACTGCACGACCGTCTGCGGAAAAGGCTTACAAATTCCAACACAGTCACAAATGCAAGAAACATCACGGCAATAACAGTTGCCATGTCCATAAAAAGCACCTCCTTTCAGCATAATCTGCTTATATTATTATATTCATTATACCGTACTTATGTTACAAAAAATAAAAGCCGTCCGCATGGGACAGCCTTTATTGTTATGTATTCAGCGTTTGTTGAGACGGTCAAGCTCGTCGTTTTTCCGCCACAGAAAACTTATATGTGCTTCTGTTCCGTTATGTATTCTTTCAAAGTTTTCAATGTGCTTGAAAAGAATAATCACAGATACAACAGCAAGCATGAGTGTTCCGGTCGGGTCACCCGTAAGCAGTGCATACACAAAAGTAAACAGCACTGCACCCGACGGGGCTACAATACAGATATAGTCAATTACAAGTGCAAATATCAGTTCCATAAACAGAAGAGTACAGAAAATTGTGGGATTGAAAGAGAGGATAACCCCTCCGAGACAAGCCAGACCCTTTCCGCCGTGGAACTTCATGAGAAACGGAAAAATATGACCGATTATACACGATACTCCCGACATAATCTTTGCACATTTTATCTGCGGAAATAATTCCACGGCAATAAAAGAAGCAGCAAAAGCCTTGAAAATGTCAAAGACAGCAGTAAACGCACCCGCTTTCTTGCCCATAACCATTGTTACGTTTGAAGCACCCGCATTGCCCGAACCTCTTTCACGTATATCAAAACCCTTGAGTTTTGACAGTATGTAGGCAGGATTGATATTTCCGATAAGATAGCCCATCAATGAACATAAAACAATCTGCATAAAAGCACCTCCATTCTACTTAAAACAACAACACAAAAAACAGACAAAGTTTTTTTCTTCATCTGTTTTTATGTTATGCATCTGTTTGTACTATTTATTATATATCCAAAATCGGATTTTGTCAAGAAAAAAGTTTGAATGTGATGCTTTGTGAATGATTTTGTCGGTTTTTTTATAATTTATAGGAAAATTTTTTTAAACGCTTGAAACAATATCATCTATTCTATTATAATGATTTTGTCAATAATACTTGACACAATTTTGAAAAAATTGAAAGCTGAACCTGAATAAAAAGTCAGGCAGCTTTTTTAAATGAGTTGTAATAACGTCTGCGTTTGATGGCAGGAGGAAGACCGCCGTTTGCAGAACAGAT
>JAGAQS010000012.1 GCA_017622635.1 Ruminococcus sp.
CGACACGACCGCTTTCATTTTTCCCTTTCTTTTCAAGGGAACGTATTCACCCGATTCATACAAATCGGCAAGTTCAGTGCCTTTCAGTATTACAGTGGGATATATTCTTACGGTATCGGGGTGAATTTCAATGACGCTTTCCATTGTCTGACATTCTTCCGCAAAGTGACTTTTATAAAGTCCGACCATTACCTGTAAACCGAGTTCAAAGCCGTATTCCTTTATCAGACTGCTTGCCCTGTAAACATCTTCCGCCGTGTGACCACGTTTGTTTGCATCAAGTACTTCGTCATTCATTGACTGTGCGCCGAGTTCAATAGCCGTAACGCCGTATTTTTTCAGAATATCAAGTACTTCACGGTCTATGCAGTCGGGACGTGTTGAAACTCTTATACCGTAAAATTTTCCGTCACCCACAAATTTATATGCCGTTTCAAGCAGACTGACCATATAATCACGTGGAATCGCCGTAAAACTTCCGCCGAAAAACGCTATTTCGGTATTTTCGGGAGACCTGACCTCATTCAGTGCCTTTTCGCATATCTTAAAAATCTCGTCGGCAGTCGGTGATTTTTCCGCACCGCTTATTGTGTGCTGATTACAGAAACTGCACATATTCGGGCAACCTTTGTGCGGTATAAAAATAGAAATATTACTGTGCTTCATAGCCCATAAGTTGCAGTGCTTCTTTGGCGGCAAGCTGTTCTGCCTCTTTCTTGCTCCTGCCCTTTCCTCTGCCGATAACCTGTGAATTAAGCCGTACCTCAACAACAAAACGCTTATTATGGTCAGGTCCTTCCTCACCTATAAGAACATACTCAACTTTTTCTTCAGGGTTTTTCTGTACAATTTCCTGTAAAACCGTTTTGAAATCACTGAAAGCGGGTTTTTGGGGGTGCTGTAAATCTTCGGGCATAAAACGCAGTATATGCTTTGAAGCGGGTTCAATTCCGCCATCAAGATAAATAGCCGCAATTACAGCTTCAAAAGCGTCTGCAAGTATTGACGGTCTTTCACGTCCGCCCGTATTCTCTTCACCTTTTCCGAGATAGAGAAAGTCACCGAGATGTATTTGTTTTGCAAAGACGTGAAGTGATTTTTCACATACAAGTGACGCACGCATTTTTGTAAGTTCACCCTCTGCAACTTTCAGGTTTTTATATAAATAGTCGGAAACAACTATTGAAAGTACACTGTCGCCGAGAAATTCAAGACGTTCATTGCTTCCCGACGGGTTTTTCTTTTCGTTAGCATATGAAGAATGCGACAAAGCCTGATAAATAAGATTTTTATTATTAAATTCATATCCGATAATTTTTTCCAGTTTTGAAATTCTATCCATTTTTTTACAGCTCCTTTGAAGTCATTTGCAAAGCATATTTTTCAATTACTCCCGAAACGTCCGTTTTAACACATTTCTGTGCCTGTCTGACCGCATTGAAGAACGCAGTGCCGTCAGAACTGCCGTGTGCCTTTATAACGGGTTTCTTCACACCGAGAAGTGCAG
>JAGAQS010000107.1 GCA_017622635.1 Ruminococcus sp.
AGCCGAGTTCACCGACCCAGAGAGTAGGCGGATTCGCACTCAATACTTTTGAAAAGGTTCACCATGATGTACAGATGGCAAGCCTTCAGGACGTTTTTGACTTTGAGCAGGTTCGCAGTTTTCTTGATAAATGCAATAATGAACTTGTTTCGCCTGAATATACCGTAGAACCGAAAATAGACGGCTTGTCCGTGTCACTTGAATATACAGACGGTATTCTTACAAAGGCATCAACAAGAGGTGACGGCTTCACGGGTGAGGACGTTACATCAAATATAAAAACAATCCGTTCCGTTCCCCTTAAACTGAAAAACGCCCCTGAATTTCTTGAAGTCAGGGGAGAAGTGTATATGCCGAGAGACAGCTTTCTTGAACTTGTTGAACAGCAGGAACTCAGAGAGGAACAGCCTTTCAAGAATCCGAGAAACGCCGCAGCAGGTTCTCTCAGACAGAAAGACCCGAAAATCACGGCAACGAGAAAACTTGATATATTTGTCTTTAATATACAGCAGTGCAGGGGACGTGATTTTTCAAAACACAGTGAAACTCTTGATTATCTGAAAGAAATGGGATTCAAGACAGTATCATATAAATTATGCCATAATTATGAAGAAACAGAAAGAGAAATAAAAGTTATAGGTGAGGAGAGGGTAGGTCTTGCCTTTGATACGGACGGAGCTGTTGTAAAAGTAAACAGTCTTTCACAGCGTGATATAATGGGTTCTACATCAAAAACTCCGAAGTGGGCAGTAGCTTATAAATATCCGCCCGAAGTAAAGGAAACAAAACTCATTGACATCGAAGTAAATGTCGGACGTACGGGAGCTATAACGCCCGTTGCGGTATTTGAGCCGATTACACTCGCAGGTACAAGCGTTTCAAGGGCTGTACTTCATAATCAGGACTTCATAGACGAAAAAGATATACGTATAGGTGATATAGTCGCAGTACGAAAGGCAGGGGAAATAATTCCCGAAGTTATACGTTCTGTAAAACATGAAGAAAATACAGAAACTTTTAAACTCCCCGATGTCTGTCCCGTGTGTGGTACTCCGTCTGTAAGGGACGACGGCGAAAGCGTTCTGCGTTGTCCAAATGTTCAATGCCCTGCACAGCTTCTCAAAAACATGATTCACTTTGCATCAAAGAATGCCATGTATATTGACGGTCTCGGTGATGCAAACATGAAACTTCTTGTTGACAGCGGACATGTAAAATCTCCTGCCGACTAGTATAAACTTGAAAAAGAGCAGTTGCTGTCACTTGAAAGATTTGCCGAAAAGTCGGCTGAAAATCTTATCAATGCAATTCAGGAATCAAAGGGCAGGGGACTTGACCGCCTTGTATATGCTCTGGGTATACGTAATATAGGACAGCGTGCCTCTGTACTGTTGTGTGAAAGATTTCATGATATGGACAGCCTGCTCAGTGCGGAAAAAGAAGATATTTCGGATATAGAGGGTTTCGGCGACGTTATGGCTGAAAATGTTGTCAATGCACTGCGTGAACCTCACCGACTTGAACTTATTAACCGCCTGCGTGAATACGGTGTAAATATGATATATGACAAACATTCTTCAGTTGACGAACGTTTTAAAGGAATGACCTTTGTGCTTACGGGAACACTTCCGACAATGAAACGTGATGATGCAAAAAAAATTATAGAAAGTTTCGGCGGTAAAGTATCGGGTTCTGTTTCTAAAAAGACAAGTTATGTTGTGGCAGATCG
>JAGAQS010000108.1 GCA_017622635.1 Ruminococcus sp.
CCGCAAGATGTCGGACAGGAATTTCATAATCCGTGAAAACAGTTCAAAGGACGCAAGACGGCTGATGATTTCACTTTCCGAGCGGGGCAGAGCAGAGTGTCTTAGACGCAGGGAGGAAATGGTTGGTATTTTCGGCAGAATTATTGACAGAATAGGTGAGGAACGAATGGAGGAGTTTATAAGCATTGCAAATGACATAAAAACTGTTATGAATGAAGAAATGAAAAAGCTTATAAAAGATTAATAACAGATTGTCTGAATATGTCAGCGATCGGAAAGGCGGATATTTTATGAAGATTTTCAAAAACCTGAAACTCCGTGACGTATGTTTTATAATGATATGTGCGGCTCTGGTTGTTGTTCAGGTATGGCTTGACCTGACAATGCCCGACTATACGCAGAAACTCACAGAATCTGTTTCGGCAGGCGACATAGATATGAGTGTTGTTATGAAAAACGGCGGAATGATGCTTCTGTGTGCTGTCGGAAGTATGGCGGCGGCTATGTTCTGCGGATTTTTTGCGTCACAGGTTGCGGCGAACTTTGCAAAGACTCTGCGTGACAGACTTTTCAGTCATATACTTAAATTCTCAAATGCAGAGATAAATAAATTTTCAACACCAAGCCTTATCACAAGAACAACCAACGACGTTGTACAGTTGCAGATGTTTATTGCAATGGGTATGCAGATGCTGATTAAAGCACCTGTTACTGCAATATGGGCTATTGCAAAAATTTCAACGTCAAGTATTGAATGGACAACGGCTATACTTGTATGTGTGGGAATTATAGTTGTCACAATTTCACTTCTTGTGGCACTTGCTTATCCGAAATTCAAGGAAATTCAGAAACTCACCGACAACCTCAACGACGTAACCCGTGAGAATATAAGTGGTGTAAGGGTTGTACGTGCTTTCAATGCGGAAAAGTATCAGGAAAAGAAATTTGACAAGGTGAATACCGCAATTACAAAGAATCATCTTTTTACCGCTCGTATAATGGGTATTATGATGCCTGTCATGACTATGGCAATGAGCGGACTCACTTTGGCGATTTACTGGATAGGTGCATATTTAATCAATAAAGCCGAAATAATGGAACGTGCCGAAGTTATCGGAAATATGGCGGCATTTACACAGTATGCACTTCAGGTTGTGGGTGCATTCATGATGCTTGTAATGATATTTATTATCATGCCGAGAACAATGGTTTCCGCAAAACGTATAAACGAAGTACTTGACACAGAGCCGTCAATAAACTATAACAACGAAAAACTTACAACGTCGGGAAAAGGAAAGATTGAGTTTAAAAATGTTTCCTTTGCGTATTCGGATTCTGGAAAGCCGTGTCTTAAAAATATAAGTTTTGACATCGAACCGGGTGAAACATTTGCAATTATCGGTGCAACAGGTACGGGTAAATCAACGCTTGTCAACCTCATACCGAGATATTACGACGTTACAGACGGTGAAATTCTCATTGACGGTAAAAATATAAAGGAATATCCCGAAGAACAGCTTGAAAAAGTTGTTTCCGTCGCACCACAGAAAGCTACTCTGTTTTCAGGTGACATAAAGTCAAATATAACTTACGGCTGTACAGAGGACGTTAAGGACGATGACGAAAGAATAAAACGTTCTCTTGATATATCAAAATCGGATTTTGTGAAAGAATTGTCCGACGGTATTCACTCCAAAGTTGCACAAGGTGGCACAAACTATTCGGGCGGACAGAAACAGCGTCTTTCAATTGCAAGGGCAGTGTTTAAAAATTCACCGATAATGATTTTTGATGACACTTTTTCCGCACTTGACTACAAAACAGATATGCTTGTGAGAAAGTCTCTCCGTGAACAGCTTTCCGACACGACTGTAATTATAGTTGCCCAGCGAATAGGAACTCTA
>JAGAQS010000109.1 GCA_017622635.1 Ruminococcus sp.
GGTGTGGGAAGAGAATATCGTTTTTCATATACTGAATATGAAGAATGGCCATACCCGTTGCTCACATCCATTCAGGCGAATTCTCCCGGTGGTCAGGCAATTACTGTTAAACATAACGGTGTAACTGTTCCATATAAAATGACCTATACATATACGTTTTCAGATTATATGTCTGCAAACGGTTATCCTATGTTAGCAACAGCAACGTATCCTGATGGAGAAACTGTTTATTATACAGTTAATGATAACCTAATCTCTTTAAAAAATATTGACGGCTATGCAGTTGAATTTGCATTTAATACCGCAAACACAGTAATTTCAGAAAAGGTTTACAAAGAAAACGGAATTACAAGTGGCGGTCAATTAACAATAAACGATGAAAACGCTTATGAAAAAAGCTTTGTTGATTTAAACGGAACAAAAATCACAAAACAGTTTGATATGTATGGTAGAACAATAAACACCAAGAACGAAAATAATATTAATGATAGTATCACCCGTACATATAGCGAGGATTACAATGCACAGGGTTCGGTTTCATATAGCTTTTATAACACTTATGAACAAAGCTATACAGGTGAAGAAACCAACCTTGTAACGAATGGTAGCTTCAATTCGGACTTAAGTGGTTGGGTGATTTCGGACAGTTCTAAGGTGAAACGAATAACAGGCTATGACTGTAAACCAAATAACGAAACACCCGGCTCCTTGCAAATGAGTGGTGTTCGCGATACAGCACATTATGCGGCTCAATTGATTGATGTTGAAAATGGTGTTTCAGGTGATGAGTACCGCCTTGATTATTTTGTGATTAATACCAAACATTCTCATATGGTTGCGGATTTGTTGCAATTAGACACAATAATTGTTGAAGCCAGAAATAATGTCGAGGGTGACGAAGCGTGGACAAATGTTGCTTGCGTCGATGCAAACCCATATAATGAAAATTGGCAAAAATACAGCTATTCCTTTGATGTTGATTTTCCCTATAACGAAATAAGACTAATTATAAGCTTTTTTGACCAATACGGCACGGTTCGTTTTGACGATATCAGTCTTGTGAACACTTATAAACCTCCTATAAACCAGGTGGTTGAAAACGAGAATGCAAACGAGAACATAGACGAAAACACAAACGAAAACACCGATGGTAACACCCCAACTGAGAATGACGATGAATGTTCTTGTGCAGGTTGCACGACGCAAGGTTGTCCTTGTACCGAAAATTGCTCGGAAACATGTACCGAGCCTGCATCCAACCGTGGTTACAGCTTTGAAAACACCCCTCAGAAAACGTATTTCTCCATAACTGATGGAGTGAAAACTATGGAAATGGAGCAGACTGTAAGCGGTAACTATTATAGCGGTCAGAAGGACATTAACGGTATTTATACCGGCTACAACTATAATCAGCAAAACGGACAGTTGAATTATACTTATGATAGTAACAGCAACATTACTGAATATTCCTATGACGCTATGAGTCGCTTGAATAAGGTTTATAACGAAGTTAATTCTAAACAAATGGAAACCTCATACAGTTATGAAAATGACCGTATTGCAAGTATAACACACAATGATTTTTCATATAATTATGAATATGATGACTGGGGAAACACAAGTGTTGTAAAAACAGGCGGACAAACACTTGTTTCATACTCTTATGGTGATGATAAAGAGCTTAACCCTAAATACCGAGACAGAGTTAATTGCATAACATACGGTAACGGTGATTATACAAAGTACAGTTATCATAACGACGGAAGTATTGATAAAATACAATCTTATTCAGCTGATGATGTGTTAACATCAGAATACGATTATTATTATGACGGAAACGGAAATATCGAAAAAATACTTAATACTTTTGAAAATACCGAGTTAGAATATACTGATAATGGTATGTTTTATAAAAAATCGGGAAATTCAACAAATGAAAGTCTTTATTTTGTAGGGTTAGACGAAAATGAAAATCATGTTGAAAGTTTTAATGGTTTGAATTATACTAAAGGTGAGAGTAGTGTTTCTTCTGACAGTGCAACAGGAGAAACGGCTACAACCTCCTCGTTTATTTCACCCACCAAAACATACTTTTTTAAAACAGTTAAAGATTATTTCGGCAGAACAAAGTATAAAGATACTATTTTGAGAACTGAAGAGGGGAACGGCTACACAGGCTCTGAAAAAATCAGGGACGCCTATGAA
>JAGAQS010000110.1 GCA_017622635.1 Ruminococcus sp.
CGGCGTTTATTTTTTCGGCAATTATTTCGGCAAGTCTGTTTGCACCGCCGATATGCCCCGAAAGTACTGGAATGACAAATTTTCCGCAGTCGTCCGCAACGATAACAGCAGGGTCTGTGGTCTTTGAAACAATATGACCCGAAACCGCCCTGACTGCAATTCCGCAGGCACACACAAAAACAAGTGCGTCGGACTCTGTGAATATTTTATCTGTAATACGGTAAATACCGTCAAAAGTTACGGCTGATTCGTCGGTGTGTTTCCTGAAACAGTAACGTCTTACGATGTGGTTGTTTTCAAGAAAACCTGCAATTTTTTCAGAAAGTATACGCCCGTTTTCAGTAAGTGAAACAATTGAAATATTCATTTTCTGTACTCCGTTGTGAATGACGCATCATAGAGTTTTGAAAGTGAATAATCGTCACCGAGAAAGTCACCGACGGTTATAAGTGCGGTTTTTGTTATATTGTTTCTGCGTGCCGTTTCGGCGAGTGTACCGACGGTACACCTCATCACCTTTTCGTCTTTCCAGCTTGCCTTATAGACTATCGCCGACGGTGTGTCCTTACTGTAACCGCCCGAAACAAGTCTTTCCGAGAGTTCCTCCAGCATACCCGTACTGAGAAAAATAACCATAGTCGCACGGTGTGACGCAAGTTTTTCTATACTCTCACTTTCGGGTACGGGTGTGCGTCCTGCCATTCTTGTTATAATTACAGTCTGTGAAACGTCGGGGAGTGTGTACTCCGCTTTCAACGCCGCAGCCGCACCGCAGAAAGAGCTTACTCCTGCACACACTTCATATTTTATGCCACGTTCCGAAAGTGCGTCCATCTGTTCACGTATTGCACCGTATAACGACGGGTCTCCCGTGTGAAGTCTTACTGTATTTTTATTGTTCCTTTCAGCCGTCTCCATAACGGAAATGACTTCACCAAGCGTCATGTACGCACTGTTATGTATTTCACAGTCAGGCTTTGCAAAGTCCAGCAGTTCTGGATTCACAAGCGAACCCGCATAAATTATTACGTCCGCCTGTTCAATAAGCCTTTTCCCCCTTAGTGTTATGAGGTCAGCCGCACCACAGCCTGCCCCTACAAAATTAACCATTTTCATTCCTCCGAAATTGCCTTTATAAGTGTATCGGCATACTTTGTCTTTACCGTAATATTGTGTCGGTACGAAAAAATCACCGCACCCGTTTTTATTTCGCCCTTTACTTTCGCATCAAGATAATAATCAACACGTTCGGCAAGTACTTTCATTACCTTTTCCATAACACCTGCCTGACGCAGTATATCAAGTCCTGCGTCAACTGTTGCACATGACGGAATTTTTTTAAGTATATCAGTTCCGACACCTGCAATAACTCCGCACGTGACAAGTACGTCCATTCTGCCGTCAGCGTTTGCGGAATGTGTGTTCATTATGCCTGCTCCGAGTTTAATCATTTTACCTATGTGACCTATAATCAGTATACTTTCAAAACCCGTTTCAAGTCCTATGTCAACAGCGTCACCTATGAAATTACTGCACTTTATACTTCTTTCAAGTGAAAACGGCATTTCCGACTGTACAAAACTGTCACTGTAGTTACCGAGAGTAAGCAACATATTCACGCAACCCTCCGAACGTCTGACTTTTGCCTCCGTGCGTATTGTTTCGATAAGTGCGTTACTGCTCATGGGTTCGACTATTCCCGTAGTTCCTATAATTGAGATACCACCGATTATACCAATTCTGGAATTGTAGGTTTTTTCGGCAATTCTTTCACCGTCGGGTACATATATCACTACTCTGAATCCGCCCGTATAACCGTAAAATTCCGCCGTTTCCTCAAGTACGGACTTAATTGTTTTTCGTGGGACGGAGTTTATCGCCCATTCACCTACAGGCTGGTCAAGTCCGTCTTTCGTGACTTTTCCTATTCCCTCACCGCCTGAAATTTCAATGCCCTATTCAGCAAGTGACACTTCCGCAAA
>JAGAQS010000111.1 GCA_017622635.1 Ruminococcus sp.
ATTGTCAAGGTGCTGATTTGCTTTGCTGAGGTCGTCCAAAGCACTCAGTGCGACCATGATTGAGGCAGTATAAGGAGAAGAACCGCTGCCTGAGTTCATAATATCGTTTACTTTTGTTTCAAGTGTCCTTGCAAGTGCAAAGACATAGTTAGGCGACTCGGAAGTTTTGAGTTTGTACTCTTTTCCGCAGATAATTACTTTTACATCATTAAGCATTTTGAAACTTTCCTTTCTTCTCAATATTTAATAGTAACGTTTCAGACCTATTACACGTCCGAGAATTTCCACGTCGTCAAGAATAATGGATGACATAGTATCATTTTCGGGCTGTAACCTGAAATGACCGTTTTCCTTGAAGAAACGTTTTACAGTAGCTTCCTCGTGACCTATGAAAGCCACGACTATATCACCGTTTTCGGCATAGTCGGATTTTCTGACAATTACCGTATCACCGTCAAATATTCCTGCGTTTATCATGCTTTCGCCCCTTATTTTCAGGGCAAAAAGTTCATCGGGATTGATTCCCGGAGCTTCAAAGCCGACATATCCCGTAATGTCCTCAATTGCGGTTATCGGCTGACCCGCCGTTACAGTTCCTATTACGGGAACGGAAGTTATCGGACTGTTCGGAAGTTTGAGAGAGCGGTTTATACTTCCCGTCTTTTCAATCAGTCCTGCGTCTGCCAGAGCCTTGATATAGCGGTGGGCAGTTGAAGTCGAGCGGAAACCCATAGCGTCCATAATCTCCCTTACGGACGGTGAAATTCCGTCACTCAGACGGCTTTTGATGTAGTTGAAAACAGCAATTTCCTTATCCTTTGACATATTAATTCTCCTCTCCTGAAAGTTTTTTAAGAATCATTCTGGCAATTTTGTAAGCGTCACCACAGCCGAGAGTAATAACAAGGTCACCCTCCTGTGCGTTTTCACAGACATAATCACAAATCTGTCTGAAGTTGAAATATTTTCTTTCGTCAGTCCATTCGGCATTTTCGTCCTGCGGAAACCATATGCAGTCGGGGAGTTTTTCGGCAAGGTGGCGTGTGAATATTCCGAAAGTATTTTTTTCACGGCTTCCGAAAATATCGGTCAGAATGGTTTTGTCGGGGATTTGCAGAACCCTTGCGAAGTCGTCAAGCAGGATTTTTGTACGTGAGAATGTGAACGGCTGAAAAACTGCCCATACTCTGTTAAATCCCATATTCATGGCAGAAGTGAGGGTAGCCTCAAGTTCTGTGGGGTGGTGGGCATAGTCGTCAACCACTGTTATACCCTTTTCACAGCCGAGTTTTTCAAAACGTCTTTTTGCACCCCTGAAATCCTCAAGACCTTTCTTGCAGTATTCCGATGATATTCCGAGTTCGTTAATAACGGCAAGGGAAGCAAGGGCATTTAAAACATTGTGATTTCCTGCGACATGGAGGGTAACGGCAGTTATAAATTCGCCGTTGTGGTATGCGTCAAACTGTGTTTCAAGACCTGAAACGTGCTTTATATTGTCTGCATACCAGTCATTGTTTTTTGAAAGTCCGAAAGTTATTGTTTTCTTGTCGAGACCGTCAACGGCTGTCATTGTGTTTTTGTCGTCACCGTTCACTATGAGGACTTTTGAAGTCTTTTCCGCAAATTTACGGAAAGATGCAATGACGTTTTCAAGTGTACCGAAGTAGTCAAGGTGGTCTGCGTCCACATTCAGAATAACGGAAATATCGGGTGCGAGTTTAAGGAAATGGTCCTCAAATTCACATGATTCACATACAAGAATATCACTTTTTCCTGCTCTTCCGCTTCCGTTTATGCACGGGAGTTTTCCGCCGATATATGCGGAAAGGTCAACGCCTGCGGTATAGAGAATCTGTGTAATCATTGAAGTGGCGGTAGTTTTTCCGTGAGTTCCCGAAACACAGACGGCGTTGCTGTACCAGTTTGTGACGATTCCGAGCAGTTCGGCTCTTTCAAGAACAGGCACACCGCTTTTTCTTGCTGCCATAAGTTCAGGGTTATCCTCCATTATTGCGGCAGTGTGTACGATAAGGTCAGCACCGTCAATGTTTTCGGCTTTCTGTCCGATAAAGACTTCAATGCCCATTTTTCTGATTGCATCAAGGGTTTCGGTTTCGTTGTTGTCCGAACCCGTCAGGAAATACCCCTGAGAATGAAGAATCTGTGCAAGCGGATACATTCCCGAACCGCCTATGCCTATGAAGTGAATGTGTTTTTTTCCTTTTAAAATGTTGATATCCAAAATCTATCACCTTTCATAAATTTTTTTGATTTAGTTTAAAAATCGCTTGATTTTTTACTGATTATACGTTATAATATTTGTAGGAACTGCTGTTGTTCATATCTGACAGCTTTGTTTCTATGCAAACCAAATAACATAAGGAGGTTAACCTAATGGAAATTACAGACGTAAAAATAAGAAAGATTATGTCCGAGGGCAGACTCAGAGCTGTAGTGTCAATAACTGTTGATGATATGTTTGCGGTTCATGACATAAAAGTAGTTCAGGGTGACGAACGTTTATTTGTCGCAATGCCGAGCAGAAAGGACGAAAACGGAATTTTCCGTGATATCGTTCACCCGATTTCACCGTCTGCGAGAAAGCTTTTCGAGGAAAATATTCTTGAAGCCTATGAAAAACAGCTTGCTATGATTGAAGCTGAAAAAGAAGAAGTTTCAGCTGAACCCGAAACAGAATGATTTCTTCCGCCTGCCTTTATGGCAGGCGTTTTTTATTATATTCCGAGTATTCGGGCGGCTTTAAGTACGGCTATCTGTGTCTTGCCGTCTTTTATTTTGCCGTCCATTACAAGTTTTACTGCGTCGGCAAGCGGTATTTTCTCCACATCAAGAAATTCGTCCGCATCAAGACACTGTTTCTCGTATGAAAGACCCTTTGCGAGATAAACATGGATTACTTCGGTATTATATGCCGGAGTGGGATAAATTTCCCCAAGATAAATATATTCCGTACAGATACAGCCCGTTTCTTCGAGAAGTTCACGTTTTCCGCAGTCGTAATGACTTTCACCCTTTTCAAGTTTTCCGGCAGGTATTTCCGTTGTTACCTCCCTGAACGGATAACGGAACTGTTTAACCATGAAAATCTCGTTGTTTTCGGTTACGGGAATCACGCAGACACCGCCCGAATGTAAAATAACATTTCTTATTACCTGCTGACCGTCTTCAAGTTCGGCGGTATCGCAGGCAACAGTAAATATTTTTCCCTCATATACGGTATCACCGCATATTTTTTTTTCCTGTAAATGCATACTGGTGCCTCCTGTTTATTTTTTAAGACTGTCACAATACTGTGTATGTGCTTTTATTTTGTGACATGAAGTATAATCATAACTGTGCGACATATTGAAGTATTCGTTTTTACGGCGGATTTTACGGCAGATAATCATATAAACCGCAAGACCTGCAATTCCCGAAAACGTTATAATCATACCGGCAGTGAGTGCAGGTGTACGGTAGTGGAATACTATTTTATTGTCACCTGCGTCGGCTTTTACCGCCATGAAACCGTATGAAACTTTTTCAACGTCAACGGGTTTTCCGTTTACTTCGGCAGTCCAACCGTCACTGTATGGTACACTGTAAAAAACAAGTGACGGTTTTTCAAGTGTTATTTCCGACTCAAAGCCCTTTGAATCATATTTAAATGAAGATGATGAATTATTCTGTCTTTCGGTGCATATTTTTTCGTAGTCTTTTTTGGTCAGTGAAGAAACATCGGATATATCGGATTTTTCAAGGATATCACCGTATTTTTCAGCCTGTCCGTCATTCAGTACAAGAGAGTGAATCAGTGTTTTTTCACGCATGGACGCACTTTTGTTTTCAAGTTCATTTTCGGTGATAAACGTATCAAAAGCCATTCCCATAGGGATATAAAGCATATTTTCGTAAATGTCAAAATACTCATTTTCACCGACATATCTGAACCCCGGAAGTTCTGACGGTATGTCGGGTTTTTCGTCATCACTTGTATTTTTACGCTGATAGTAATACTTTACGGAAAAAAGTCCTCTGAGGGTATAGTGTGAGGTGTCGGGACGTGAGGCGACGTCTCTTGTTATATCGACATTAGGGTAAAAATTCATGATTGAACTTTCAACAACACTCTGAAATGCCCTCATTGACGGGAGACCCCACAGCATAGGGTAATTGTCGTAATCCTTTGATATATCAACCCTGAAAAAGTTATCCTCCGAAACACTTTCATATACGGTTTCTTTGCCCTTTATTGCGGAGTTGATGTAGTCTTTTGCGGAACGTGGGGTATTTGCACCTTATATTACGGCAGTAAGTATGCATATGACGGACGCTCCTGCGGTACACCATACTGAAAATTTTTTATACGAAAGTCCTTTTGACTTACGGCTGAAAATATACCCCGAAAG
>JAGAQS010000013.1 GCA_017622635.1 Ruminococcus sp.
GTATAACAATGCTCAAAGGTGCGGACAAGGTAAGAAAACGTCCTGCGGTCATATTCGGCTCGGACGGTCTTGACGGCTGTGAACACTCTGTATTTGAAGTCATATCAAACTCTATAGACGAAGCACGTGAGGGTTACGGAAAGAAAATCATCATAACACATTACAGAAACCACGATATAGAAGTTGAGGATTTCGGACGTGGCTGTCCCGTTGACTTCAACAATAATGAACAGCGTTATAACTGGGAACTTGTTTACTGTGAACTTTATGCAGGCGGTAAATATGACGATACGGCGGAATCGTATGAATATTCACTCGGTCTGAACGGTCTGGGACTGTGTGCGACACAGTTTTCGTCTGAATTTATGGACGTTGAGGTAATACGTGACGGCTTCAGATATAATCTTCACTTTGAAAAGGGCAACAATGTGGGCGGACTTCATAAAGAACCGTGCCGTAAAAAACAGACGGGTACTAAAACACGCTGGAGACCTGATTTGGAAGTATTTACCGATATATCCGTATCTGACGAATATTTCTGTGATATTCTGAAAAGACAGGCTGTAGTAAATCCGAATATACTGTTTGTTTTCCGTTCAGAGAATGAAAACGGCGACTTTACAGAAACAGAGTTCATTTATGAAAACGGTATAACGGACTATGTAAATGAAATAGCAGGGGACAAGTCTCTTACAACAATACAGCACTGGAGTGCGGAAAAAAGAGGTCGTGACCGTGATGACAAGCCTGAATATAAAGTAAAACTTGATGTTGCCGTAACTTTCTCAAACAAGGTAAAACTCACTGAATATTATCATAATTCAAGTTTTCTCGAACACGGAGGTTCACCCGAAGATGCTGTGAAACGTGCGTTTGTATATCAGATTGACAGCTATATAAAACAGAATAATGGTTATCAGAAGAACGAGGGCAAAATAAGCTATGTGGACGTTGAAGAATGTCTGGTGCTTGTTTCGTCGTCATTTTCGACACAGACTTCATATGAAAATCAGACTAAAAAAGCCATTACAAATAAATTCATAAGGGAATCAATGACGGAATTTCTGAAACACAACATTGAAATATACTTCATAGAAAATCCCGACGAGGCACAGAAAATCTCGGAGCAGGTTCTTATAAACAAGAGGAGCAGGGAAAACGCCGAAAAAGTACGTCTGAACGTAAAGAAAAAGCTTACAGGAAGTATTGATTTATCCAATATGGTTGAAAAGTTCGTTGACTGCCGAACAAAAGACGTTTCAAGACGTGAAATATATATAGTTGAGGGTGACTCTGCATTAGGTTCTGTAAAACTTGCACGTGACGCAGAATTTCAGGCAGTAATTCCCGTAAGGGGTAAAATCCTTAACTGCCTGAAAGCTGAATATACAAAGATTTTCAGAAGTGAAATAATAACGGATTTAATCAAGGTGCTTGGTTGTGGCGTGGAAGTAAATACAAAAGCTAACAAAGACCTGTCCACATTCAATATAGACAATTTCCGCTGGAGTAAGATAGTAATATGTACAGATGCGGATGTTGACGGCTTTCAGATAAGGACGCTTATATTGACAATGCTTTACAGGCTTACACCGACTCTTATTGAAA
>JAGAQS010000112.1 GCA_017622635.1 Ruminococcus sp.
AGGAAAAAACACCGTTACAGCGTACACCTACAGTGAAGTTTCTTCCTATATCTTCGTAAGCCATTCTGAACGGTACAGGGTTCTGTGTACCGAATTTATTGTCAGTGATTTCCTTGATATTGAAGAAGTAAACACGCTGGTCGTGTGCAGTATCTCCGCCGTACGAAATACGCTTGCCTATAAGCTTGAAAGTCTCTTTGATGTCGCTTCCGAGATTTCCGCCGAAAAGACTCGGTTCTGTTGACATATCGTAAACATATTCACCCGGAACGGCACACATTTCAACCACTTGCCCCTGGTCAACAATAATCATGCACTGACCGTCATTTACAGCGATAGTACTTCCGTTTGTGATTATATTGTCATTTCCCTTATTTGCAGAAAAAAGACTTGTTTTCTTTTTGCCCTTTACAACAAGAACGTCGGCAGGAATTGCGTCACAGTAAAAAAATTCCTTCCATGTATCGCCGAATGTTGAGGCAGTCGCCATAACGGCAGCCTGAATAAGTCCCATAAAAATTAGCCCCTTTCGTAACTAAAAAAATTATATGCATAATAATTATAACATATTATAATGAAAATTGCACGGCTTTTCAGTAAATTTTCCGTAAACTTTCATAATTTGTTTTATCATTCCCACTCTTTCCATACGTCAGGACAATAGCCGACGGTTGCTTTTTTGCCGTTGCGTACAACAGGTGTTTTTATGATATGCTGATTTTCAAAAACTTTTTCTTCCCTGTCACTGTCGGAAAGATATTTAATCATGGTAATCAAATCTTTGTCCTTGGAGTTTTCGTCAATCATGGAGTCAAGACCGCCGACAGCCTGCTTTATACTGTTAAATTCGCCCCTGCTCATTCCTTTTTCACCCATGTCGATTGACTGGTATTTTATACGGCGTTCCTTGAAAAAACGTTCAGCCTTTCTTGTGTCTGAACACTTTTTAATGCCAAAAATCTGGATATTCATTTTAGTCCTCCTGCTTGAATGCCACGCTGTTTAAATCTTCTGCAAGTCTGGTGAGTTTAAATTCAATGCTGTGCAGGTCAAGACCGTTCTGTGCAAAATAAAGGCGTACTGCCGTAAAACGTGAGAACATCGGTATTTCCTTTGAATATGATACGGGTTTACCGCCTGTTCCGTTCCATGTGAAAGTACCGCTTGCCGTACCCATTACGAAAAGTGTAAGGGGAATCTGTGCGAGTTCGCCCTGTCCGGAAGAAGCCGTAATAATAACGTTGTACCAGCCTGCATTTTTTACAGTAAGTGCAAAGCTGTAATTACTGCCTTTTTCGGCTTTTACTTCACTGAGGTCAAGTTTTAAATAATTGTCCAGTTCATAAAAGACAACAGGTGTATCGTCCGTGTTTTCGTTTTCGGGACGGTTTATTATTTCGACCGTTTCTTCTTCTTCGCAAAGTCGTTTCATGGCGTTGGTATTCATGAGGAAACGGCATATATTCATTGCATTTCTTTGCAGTTCACTTCTTTTCAGTTCACCTTTTTCGAGTGAATCAAGTGTATTGTCATCACCTGAAGAACCGTCCGCACAAACCATATAAACATCATTCTGTGCCATTGCCATTGCCGCAAAATCCGTCTTGTTCGGTTCACCGCCACGTACATTTATATTTGCCCACCAGTCCGTCATTGTGAAACCGTCGAATCCCCATTCATTACGGAGAATTGTTGTGTTGAGGTCAAAATTTCCTGCCGTCCACAGACCGTTGACAGAACCGTAAGTTGTCATTATACTGTCGGCATTTCCCGACCTGACGGCAATTTCAAAGCCTTTGAGATAAATTTCACGTAAAGCACGTTCCGAAATTACAGAATCAACAAAGTGACGGCTTGTTTCCTGATTGTTTCCGCAGAAATGTTTTATAGTTCCCGTAACTCCTGACTTGTGGAGTCCTTTGAGTTCGGCGGAAGCCATTGAACCCGTAAGGAAAGGGTCTTCCGAAAAATACTCGAAGTTTCTGCCGTTGAGGGCAAAACGGTGTATATTCATTCCCGGACCTAACAGACAGTCAACTTTGTTGGCAGTCATTTCAAGTCCTAACAGTTCAAACAATTCTGTCATAAGTTCACGGTTAAAAGTTGACGCTATCATAGTACCGTTTGGCAGACTGAATGCTTTTGTTCCGCAGTCAAGCCTCATTCCCGACGGTCCGTCATCACAGCAACCGGCAGGTATTCCGAAGTTTACAAGGTTATCAGACACACCGCCGAATGCCGACGCTGTACCTGCCGTAACTCTCGGACTGCCCATACCCTCACCACGAATGATACATGAAAGGTCATAATCCGAAAACTGTGCTATAAATTCTTCAATTGTGTTTGTACCTTTTTTAACGTCAGAAAGTTTTATGCCCCTGTCACATGTGTAAGCGATTTCTTCGGGTAGATTGTCAATACGTCGCTGTTTTTCGTCAATTTCACTTAACGGTACGTCCTCTGTTTCGGGGACAAATCCGTTTTCCGTCATGACTGCCTTGGTTCTTCTGAAAGGAATAACGGGCGGCATTGCCTGTGAACACTTATACAAAACTTCGGTTTCATTGATAATATATACATCTGCGGTTTTCAGGTTTCTTATACTGTTGCCGATAAGGAACTTATATTCTCCCCTTTCAAGAACCCAGCAGAATCTTTTGCCTGTAACGCCTGAATCGTCATAAGATGCAACGTCATAATAATTTACCTTTATTTCAAGTGTCTGTGACTCATTCGGTGAAAGGGTCTTTGTTTTTTCAAATCCGCACAGTACTTTTGCAGGTTTGCCGAGTCTGCCCTGTGGCTGTTCACAGTAAACCTGTACAACTTCTTTACCGCTGTAATTTCCCGTATTGGTGACTTTTACATGGAAAACAACAGAATCGTCGTTATATATGGTTTTTTCCGTTATTATTTCAAAATCAGTATACGAAAGACCGTAGCCGAAAGGATAACATACTTTATCCTGTGCGAATGTCTCAAACCAACGGTATCCCGTGTATATATCTTCACAGTAGAAATTTCTTTCGGTACTGCCGAAATTTTCACAGGCAGGGTAATCACTGATTTTATATGCGATAGTGTCGGGGAGTTTTCCGCACGGGCTGACTTTTCCCGTCAGAACATCTGCCGTACCTGTACCGCCTGTCATACCGCCCTGCCATACATAAAGAACAGAGTCGGGATTATACTTGTCCACAAATGACATATCTATAATACCACCGACGTTAAGCAGTACAATGACTTTACTGAATGCTTTACGTACTTTTGAAATCATGTCGTTTTCTTTATCGGTCAGAAGATACGAACCTGCTTCAACACGTGCGTCCTGTTCTTCTCCTGCTGTACGTCCGATTATTACAATTGCGGTATCACTTTTTTCGGAAGCATTTCTGACTGTTTCGTCATCAAGGGGCATTTCCTCCTGTGACCAAGGTTCATCACCCCAGCCTCCGCCAAGGTCGTACGGATTTTTTTCGTCCCACTTTCTGTAAATTTCGAGAAGTTCTTCGTTTATTCTGACACCTGCTTCAAGAAGTCCGTCAACTATTCCC
The DNA here is from genome assembly GCA_017622635.1 of Ruminococcus sp. GTDB lineage: Bacteria > Bacillota > Clostridia > Oscillospirales > Ruminococcaceae > Ruminococcus. Next base: position 3,555 of record JAGAQS010000112.1, read on the forward strand.
GTGACTTTTGAAACATTGACCATGCCGCCCGAACCTGTTCCGCTTTTATAGTAGTGGAGCTGGATTCTTCCGAAAACCGAAACGGTTTTATCACTTTTCAGCGGAAGTGCATTGTTGTCATTTTTCAGCATAACAATACCTTCGGCAACAGTTTTTTCTGCTGTTTCGATATATTTATTCCAGTCAAGAGTTTTCATTGTAAAAATTCCTCCGTAAATAATATATTTCCGTACACATATTATAACAATTATTTACGGTGATTTCAAGACCTTTTTATTAAAAAACACAAAAAATTCTGTCACATATAAAAAAAGCCCGAGAATTTTCAATAATTCAAGGACTTGTTTTATCTTTTGATTTTCTGTTTCGGGAATAGTATTATAAAATTCACTCGGAATATTCCGTAAAAATTTCGGAAACTGCATAAAGTATTGCTTTTCCCGAAATTTTAATCCTGTTGTTTTCAATTTCAGAATAAAGTACACCTGTTCTTTCTGATGCTTGATATGCTGTTATTTTATTTTTCCCAAGTTTTTCTGCCCAGTACGGAACAATCATACAATGAGTTGAACCCGTTACAGCATCTTCGGGTATGTTCATTTTAGGTGCAAAAACACGTGATACACAGTCATATTTTTCACCTTTGGCTGTTACCGCAACACATAAACCGTCAAGCTGTTTCAGCAGTTCCTGATTGACGTTAATATTTTTTACATCAGATTCAGAATTTAACACAAGCATTAAGTCCCTGTCAATGTATGCGGAATTTGGTTTGACTCCTATTGCTTTGGTCATATTTTCGGTTATTGGTATTTCGTTCAGGGAGTAAATAGGAAAATTCATCTCGTATACATCATTGTTGACTATTACATTAAAATTTCCCGACATTGTGTTAAAATTAATAATATTATTTTCTGTATCATAAAAACGTCTGATAACGTAAGCGGTTGCAAGTGTGGCGTGTCCGCAGAAGTCTATTTCTCCGGCAGGGGTAAACCAACGCAGACGATAACTGTTTCCACTTGTTTTTACAGCAAAAGCGGTTTCAGACAGATTATTTTCCCTTGCAATATTTTTCATAATGTCGTCGGAAATCCATTTTTCAAGAATACATACACCCGCAGGATTTCCCGAAAAATTTTTATCTGTAAATGCGTCAACAATATACTGTTTCATTTTATTATGTTTCTCCCTCTGACTGTTCGATGTTTGACTTTACGGGTGTTGTATCAAGGAATGTGAAAAGTGCGTTGAGTGTGTCATAATAGCACTGAGTTGTCAGGTGTATGCCGTCACCGCCTGTATTTTCGGGACGGAGTGAATTTGTCGCAGGGTCTGCAACCACAGAATAAGCGTCAAAATAATATACACGGTTTGAATTAAGTTCTGCTATCATGTTTTTCAGTGCCGTATTGAATGAACATATTGTATCATTGCTTGCAAATCCCGATTCATTGGTAACGGGTGTAATTCCTGCAACTATTATATTTATGTCGGGAACCTGATTACGAATCTGATTTATTGCGTTTTTGTACCTTTCGGCAAATTCTTCGGCGGTTGAAACGTTGACATCATTCATACCCATTGACATATAAAGAAGTTTCGGTTGCATATATCCTACTGTGTCAACAAGACCTGCACCTGTATCGAAAGTGAAGTAGTCAAGATTCCACATTGAAACAGATTCTTTGGCAATATTATGTTCTGCGGGAATAAGACCGTACGCATTGAAACCATATGCTATTGAATCACCTGCTATGTAAAGGCGTTCCTGATAAAAACTGCTGTTTGATGATTCACTGTAAGATGTTCCGACAGATGATGAAATTGTACTTTCTTCAGTATTTCCCTCCACTGCTACATTGTCCGCTGTTGTGGTTGCGTACTGTTCGGGCCATACGTCATAATGTGTAACGGGAGGTTTTATTATTTCTGCCTGTGTACCGGTAGGGATATTTATTTCACCCCTTGTTGATATTGTTGACAGTGTGGTAGTTGTCTGTAATTCAATTGAATATGGCTGTGTGTCGGCAGTTGTAACGGACGGTTCTGTTGTTTCGTTCTGTATTTCTGATTCTGTAGTTGTTTCGGAGGTCTGACTGTTTTCGGCTATGACGGGGATATCTTCTTCCTGTGGTTCGTCATTTCCCTGACATGAAGTAAACATCATTGTTGCTCCCAGAGCAGAGCCTGCAATAAACAGCGGAATTATTTTTTTACTGATTTTACTGAAAAAACTTTTTTCCATAAATATACTCCCTTTTGGTGTTTTTTATTATTAATTTGTATCAGTTATATTTTATCACATTCTTATGCAAAAGTAAAGACAGAAATAATAATTTTCTGATATTAATCAATACTTGACAACTCTGAAAAATAGTATTATAATAAATTGTATAAATTTTAAGAATCGGAGCTGAAATATATGGAAAATGTAAAAATTGCCGACCTGTATGATTTAAGCCATACCGAATCGGCTGACTATCTCAGAAAGTTTACGTACCCTTGGGAAGCACTCAAGGGTATAAGTGAGTTTATTATTGAACTCGGAAAAACACTTCCACGTGACGAATACGACAACCCTTTTCAGAATGTATGGATTCACAAGACTGCCAATGTTTACCCAACGGCTTATATCGGTTCACCGTGCATTATAGGTGCGGAAACGGAAGTCCGTCACTGTGCTTTTATAAGAGGAAGTGTCTTGGTTGGCAAAAACTGTGTTATCGGAAATTCCGTCGAACTGAAGAACGTTATTATTTTCGACAACGTTCAGACACCGCACTATAATTATGTCGGTGACAGTATTTTAGGCTATAAATCACACATGGGAGCAGGTTCTATTACGTCAAACGTAAAGTCCGACAAGACAAACGTTGTTATAAAGTCGGGAAGTGAGACTCTTGAAACGGGAATAAAGAAAATCGGTGCAATGGTCGGTGATTATGTTGAAGTAGGCTGTAACAGTGTACTGAATCCCGGTACTGTTGTGGGTCGTAACTCGAATATTTACCCGACAAGCTGTGTACGTGGTGTGATTCCCGAAAACAGCATCTACAAAAAGGACGATACAATCATTTCAAAGAGATAAAAAAATTTTCCCTGTCACAACGGCAGGGAATTTTTTATTTTAGTCCATGTATTTCAGTGGATTTCTTGCGTCAACGGGATTTTTTCCTGTTTCGGACAGCAAATCACTGTACTTTTCAAGAAGTGCTTTGTTCATTCGGGCTATATAATACGCCGCTGACATCTGACTGTCCGAACCGTCATAATCGTCATCAAGCAGAAAGTCAAACAGCATTTTCAGTAAATTTTCGTCATTGGTGTATCTGCTGAAATATTTGTTAATATACTCTTTTGTATCTTTAATACAGCTGTAAACAAGATATTCATATAACATTTCCCTGTCCCATTTGTTATTATTAAATGGTGGATTTTCTTTCAGGTATATTAGATGTTCTTTATAATTCATTTTAAATTCCTTTCTGAATTTTCGTGTCTGAGTTTTCCTGAATATCTTTTATGATACTTCATGCGGAGATTGTCTTTTCTGTACTTGTCGTATTGAATTTCCTCGCTGAAAAATGCTTCCGACGGTGTGTCGGGTCTTTTTGAACAGTACTGACATAAAGGGTCACCACAGGCTTTTTCAAGCCATGTATCGCACGAAAGACAGCACAAAGCATCAAATCTGTCATAATAGAATATATTTCTTCCGTTGCAGTTCGGACATACTGAATATATTGCTGTTCCGCACATATCTGTTTTTCTTGTTAATCTTCTTATCCGTGCTTTGTATCGTCTGTAACGTTTTCCGTTTTTCATTCTATCACCTTTATTCTGAACGGGTGGTTTTTGTCGATATTTTTTGTATTTTTTAGTTTCCGCATACGTAGACTTGTGTTCATTTCAATATTATTTTCTGTAATAGTAATGTCAATCCAACACGGATAATAGCCTTCCTACAAAGTAAATATTTTTATCATTTGTTCAAATGTATATTTTCTTGTTTCAGAAAGTATATTAAGTTTCATAATCCAGTCATATGTATCATAAGACTTATTTTCTTCAATAACAGGATTGACAATATAAATACGATTTTCATAATCGTCTACGCCCGATTCGTGCAGAATATTTATACAATGTTGTCTGAAATCGTTGTTATTCATAATATTATCCTTTACTGTTGTTTTATTGAATTATATCATGTATGAATAAAAATGTCAACAAAAAAGCACTTCCGTTTTACCGAAAGTGCTGTATTTTTATTTAACGAATGCAAAGTAGAGAAGTACCAATGCACCGAGAACAATTCTGTACCAACCGAAAGCCTTGAAATCGTGTTTTTTTATGTAGTCCATAAGGAACTTTATTACGAATATCGAAACTACAAAAGCTATAACCATACCTGTGACAAGTATCATAATCTGCTGATTTGTGAAACCACCGTCGTATCTGATGATTTTGAGCAGGCTTGCACCGAACATTACAGGAACGGCGAGGTAGAATGTAAATTCAGCCGCAACTGTTCTTGAGATGCCTATAAGCAAAGCACCTACTATAGTAGCACCCGAGCGTGAAGTACCGGGGAAAATTGCCGCTATCAACTGGAATACACCTATTATAAGAGCCATTTTATAGGTGAGTTCGTCAATAGTGTTTACTTTTGGTGTTCTGCCCTTGTTCCAGTTTTCGACGATTATAAACGCTATACCGAATACTATAAGGGCAATTGCCACAGTCCACGGGTTATAGAAAAGTTCATTGAATTTTTCGTCAAAAAGCAGTCCGATTACAGCGGCAGGTACGCACGCCACAAGTACTTTAAACCACATCTGAAAAATATCTGTCTTTATGTATGCACCGAAACCGTCTTTATTCAACGGGTGGGCATTGTTTTTTTTGCCGAACGGAAAAAGCTTTTTCCAGAAAATCAGCACAACCGCCATAATCGCACCGAGCTGAATAACAACGTCAAACATTTCTTTGAAATCATCTGTTTCGTTCAGTTTAAGAAATTCGTCAACAAGTATAAGGTGTCCCGTACTGCTTATGGGGAGCCATTCAGTTATACCCTCTACTATGCCCAGTATTGCGGATTTGAGTATTTCAATAAAATCCATTGTAAAAAAATCCTTTCTTTTGTTTTATAGCTGAAATTATAACATATTATAATGTATATGTCAAGTTTGTGTTTGACATTCCGTGCAATCTCTGCTATAATTATAAAAAAATAAAACGGAGGATTTGAATTGAAAAAGCCATTGATATTATTAGGAAAAGCAATTGTAAAAATTCTTAATTTGTTCCACAGGAATGCGGGAAATCTGCCGGGCATTATTCTGTGGCACTTGTCTAAACAAAAATGCTGTTCAATTTTTAAAGTGGACTGTCCGATTATTGCGGTTACGGGAACTAACGGAAAAACTTCCGTTACAAACTGTATAGCACAGCTTTTTGAAAAGAGCGGTAAGAAAGTAATTACAAACCGTGAAGGAAATAATCTTGATACGGGTATATGTTCGCTGTTGCTCCGTCACTGTGATATGTCGGGACACGTAGACGCTGACTATCTTATTCTTGAAACGGACGAATCACACGTACCTGTTGTATATTCACAGATGAAACTTGAAACGCTTGTCGTTCTGAATTTCTTCCGTGACCAGCTTGACCGTAACGGTGAGATGGAGACGCTTATTCAGAAAATAAACAGCTTTTGCAAGGCTTATGACGGAAATCTTGTTTTGAATGCCGATGACCCGAACACCGCCCGTCTCGGACGTGCCAATCCCAAAAACGAAAGAAAAATAAGATATTTTAACGCCGAACGTTACAAGTTCGCCACTGAAAAGACTTTTGAAGCGTCTGAGGGTCATTTCTGTCCGTTCTGCGGTGAACCGCTTGAATATGAATATTATCAGTATTCACATATAGGAAAGTTTATCTGTAAAAAGTGTGATTTCGGAAACTTTGAACCGTACATTACAGCAAGCAAAATTGACCTTGAAAAGCCTGTTTTCACTGCAAATCATCATAGATATTCACCGAAACTCAACAGTATATACAATGTTTACAATATGACTGCTGTTGCGGCGGTTGCCAAACTGTACAGAATAAAGCCTGAAATTATAGAAGATGTCATTTCAAACTATACTGTCAATAACGGACGTATGGAAGATTTTATGTTGCGTGACAGAAAAGCAACACTTAATCTTGCAAAAAATCCCGTCGGTGCAAATATGACCCTGCGTGTCATGAACGAAATGGACTGTGATAAGGACTTGCTGTTTGTACTGAATGACAATGTGGCGGACGGTCTTGATGTTTCGTGGATATGGGATATAAATTTCAGTGTGTTTAAACGTGTTAAATCTGTTGTAACTTCAGGTACAAGAGCTTACGATATTGCGGTAAGAATAAAATGCTCCGGATATGACCCGTCAAAAATTTCGGTTTATCCCGACCTTGATGATGCCGTCGCAAGACTCGCACGCACTGAGGGCAGAAAGTTTGTCATTGCAAATTATACCGCCTTACAG
>JAGAQS010000113.1 GCA_017622635.1 Ruminococcus sp.
CCTCAATAGCATACTGCATATTCATAAGACCGCATACATTCATTTCAACGGCGATTTTCTTTGTATAATCCTTTATGGTGTCAATCTGTTTCTGAGTGAGATTTTTTGCGGGAAGAATACAAGCGGAGTCACCTGAGTGAACGCCTGCGAGTTCGATGTGTTCCATAACGGCAGGAACAAAGCAGTTTGTACCGTCGGAAATAGCGTCAGCCTCACACTCTGTAGCATGGTGTAAGAATCTGTCAATAAGAATAGGTCTGTCAGGTGTAACGCCTACGGCAGCAGACATATAAACCCTCATCATTTCGTCGTCGTGAACTACTTCCATACCACGACCGCCGAGAACGTATGACGGACGAACCATAACGGGATAACCAATCTTGTTTGCAATTTCAAGGGCTTCATCAACGTTTACAGCCATACCAGCCTCAGGCATGGGAATACCGAGTTTATCCATCATTGCACGGAAGTGGTCACGGTCTTCTGCAAGGTCAATGGTTTCAGGAGTTGTACCGAGAATCTTGACACCGTATTTTTTGAGGTCATTTGCAAGGTTAAGGGGAGTCTGACCGCCGAACTGTGCAATAACACCGAGAGGCTTTTCCTTTTCGTGAATACTGAGAACGTCCTCAAGAGTAAGGGGTTCAAAATAGAGCTTGTCGGAAGTGTCATAGTCGGTTGAAACTGTTTCGGGGTTGCAGTTTACAATGATTGATTCAAAACCGAGTTTTTTGAGTGCAAGAGCCGCATGAACGCAACAGTAGTCAAATTCGATACCCTGACCGATTCTGTTAGGACCGCCACCGAGAATCATTATTTTCGGTTTGTCACTTACGGGGCTTTTATCTTCTTCAAGATGATATGTTGAGTAATAATAAGCAGCGTTTTCAGTACTGCTTACGTGAACGCCCTCCCAAGCCTCTTTAATGCCGAAACCGATACGTGCGTTTCTGATTTCTTCTTCTGTAACTTCGAGGAGCGAGCTTAAATATCTGTCTGAGAAACCGTCAAGCTTAGCCTGTTTCAGAACATCTTTTTCAGGAATACTGCCCTTTAAAGTGAGGAGGTTTTCTTCTTCCTGAACGAGTTCAAGCATCTGTTCAAGGAAATAATGCTTGATTTTTGTGAGTTCAAAAATTTCGTCAACAGTAGCACCCTTGCGGAGAGCCTCATAAATAATGAACTGTCTTTCGCTTGTCGGGAAACGTAGCTGATTCAGTAATTCTTCCTTGGACTGTTCATGGAAATTCTTGGCAAATCCGAGACCGTAGCGACCTGTTTCGAGACTTCTTATAGCTTTCTGGAAAGCTTCTTTGTAGGTTTTGCCTATACTCATTACTTCGCCTACTGCACGCATTTGTGTACCGAGTTTATCTTCTGCACCCTTGAACTTTTCAAACGCCCATCTTGCGAACTTTATAACAACATAGTCGCCGTCTGGTGTGTACTTGTCGAGAGTACCGTATTTACCGCATGGAATATCTTTCAGTGTAAGACCGCAGGCAAGCATTGCGGAAACGAGTGCAATCGGGAAACCTGTAGCCTTTGAAGCGAGTGCGGAAGAACGTGAAGTACGTGGGTTTATTTCGATAACAATAATTCTGCCTGTTTCGGGGTCACGTGCAAACTGACAGTTACAGCCTCCGATAACTTCGATTGATTCGACAATGCTGTAAGCCTGTTTTTCAAGTTCTTTCTGTACATCTTCGGAAATTGTGAGCATAGGGGCTGAACAGAATGAATCACCTGTATGCACACCGATAGGGTCAATATTTTCAATAAAGCATACTGTAATTATATTGTTTTCAGCGTCACGGACTACCTCAAGTTCAAGTTCTTCCCAACCGCTTACACATTCTTCAACGAGAACCTGTCCGACAAGTGAAGCCTGCAAACCTCTTTCGCATACTACTTTGAGTTCGTTAACATTATAGACCATGCCGCCGCCTGCACCGCCCATTGTGTAGGCAGGACGGAGAACAACCGGATATTTAAGTTTTTCGGCAATTTTTACAGCTTCGTCAACTGAATATGCAACTTCACTGCGTGCCATTTCTATACCGAGCTTGTTCATGGTGTGCTTAAATTCGATACGGTCTTCACCACGTTCTATAGCGTCAACCTGAACACCGATTACCTGGACGCCGTACTCTTTTAAAACGCCTGCCTTGTCGAGTTCTGAACAGAGATTAAGTCCCGACTGACCGCCGAGATTAGGAAGTAAAGCGTCGGGGCGTTCCTTTTCGATAATCTGAGTAAGTCTTGAAACGTTAAGCGGTTCAATGTAAGTTATGTCGGCAACGTCTGGGTCTGTCATTATAGTTGCGGGGTTAGAGTTTACAAGAACTATTTCGTATCCCAGTTTTTTAAGTGCCTTGCACGCCTGAGTGCCTGAATAGTCAAATTCACACGCCTGACCGATAATAATAGGACCAGAGCCGATAATCATAATTTTGTTGATATCCTGTCTTTTTGGCATACCATTTTCTCCCAACCCGTACATATAAGCTGTACGTAATAATATTTGTCATAAGCCATGACATTCTTATTTTATATAATACCACAAAAAAATAATAAATGCAAGATTAAAATACAAAAAAATTCACCGTTCGCAAGAACAGTGAATATTGTTTTTTTAAAGTTTATGTGAATCGGGATTGTCCGTTCTGCCTAAGAGATAGTCAACGGAACAGTCAAGATAATCAGCAATTTTAGCGAGACTGTCAAAAGCAATTGCTTTGCCATGATATAAGGCTGACATAGTATTGCTTCCAAGTTCACAGGTTTCAAGCATATTTTTGATTACTTTTTTTCTTTCTTTTGCAACAGATTTTATTTTAATCGCCAAATTGTGCGAATTATACATTTCGACACTCCTTATAATATTTGTCATAAGCCATGACATTCTTATTTTATATAATACCACAAAAAAACCATAAATGCAAGATTAAAATACAAAAAAATTCACCGTTCGCAAGAACAGTGAATTTTGTTTTTTTTTAAAGTTTGTGAGAATCGGGGTTATCGGTTCTGCCGAGAAGATAATCAACGGAACAATCAAAATAATTTGCGATTCTTGCAATTCTGTCACAGGAGGGTGACATATTACGTTTTTCCAAATCATATATAAAACTTTTAGTGATTTCACAATCTTTTAGCATCTGATTTATTGAAATCTTTTTTTGTTTGCATATTGATTTTATTTTTTCGGCTATTTCAGCAGAGTTATATATAAAAAACACCTCATTTTTTATATTTAAAGTTTATGTGAATCGGGTTTATCTGTTCTGCCAAGAAGATAATCAACGGAACAGTCGAGATAATCGGCTATTTTATATAAAGTCCGTGTAGTAACATCTGTACCTGATGCCATTTTTGAAACGGTATTCACACCGAGAGAACATTCCTCAAGCATTTTTTTTATTGTAATGTTTTTCTTTTTTATTTGGAGTTTTATATTTTCTGCAATTATTTGTGTATTTTCCATAATACTTATATCTCCTTTTTGTGCATTGCTCCAAAAATAACCGTAAAAGGTTGACAAAAACCGAGTTAGGTGATACAATAGCCTTACAGTCCGAACAGCAGGGTAGGACTGTGGGGGGGATA
>JAGAQS010000014.1 GCA_017622635.1 Ruminococcus sp.
CGTTTGGTGTTGAATCATCCGAAGAAATCATTATCCCCATTATATCAGAACTCCATACAACAAGGAAAATCGTTATAAAATATTCTATTATCGATTCACTGAATATAATTCCGTCTGACGGAAAGTCAATATAAATCATACATATTCCTATGAGAATAATACTTTGTATCAGACATATCAGGAAATCAAAAATAACGTGCGACATTATGTAGGCACTTATATGAAGTCCCGAACGGTATTCACTTGTAATTGTGTTATGTTCCTTACATATACGCTGAATGGAATTGAATACACCTATCCATATTGCCGCCGAAATAATTGCAAAAAATCCCGATTTTGTCGATTCATAGGTTGAAAACATATCTTCACCCACGATTGAACATACAAGAAATGAAATCACACTTGCAATTATAATAAACTTCCAGTCTTTCTGATTCAGAAAAAGCCTGAAATTCTTTGCAACGTAAACGGGTATCTGTTTTATCATAGAAGTTTTCATAATTATCCCCTCCTTGTCATTTCAAACTTCTGAATAAATTCGTCTCCTCTGCCTTTACCGCCCTCGTAGTTTATTTCAAGAACTATTTCACTTAGTTTTTTTACTCCGAAAAATGAAAGTGCGTTCGGAATATCACCGTAATAAGCAAGGTGACCTGCATCGTCAACTTTACTTTTGGCAAGTACTATTACTTTCTTGTACATATCTGCAACGTCGTCAGGATAGTGTGAAATCATAAGACCCGCCTTTCCCGAATCGGTACAGTATTTAAGTTCCTGTGAATTATCTATTGACTGTTCGGGCGTTATCGGTTTTGTTATCTGTTTAATCTGGTCAACACGTCCTGCAACGTCAAGACCTGCGTCGGGTTCATCAAATGTAAAGAAACTTATATCACCGACTGACTTTATCGCCACCTGAACTCTTTTTCGCTGTCCTCCGCTTATGATACCAAGCATACTGTCCTTTATTGAAGTAAGCATCATACTTTCTATTACGTCGTCAACTCTCTGCTGTATTTCCTGTCTGCTGTATTCAGAGGAAAGCTGGAGTTTTGCGGAATCCATAATTGTATTATATACGGTATCGTTTGCACGGTAGTCGGGATATTGCGGAACAATTCCGATTTTATGCTTTAATACTTTAAGATTTTTATAAAGGTTCATTCCCTCAAGAAATATCTGTCCGTTTATGTCAAGGGTCTGTTCCGTATCATGATTCTGACCTGTTATCGCCTTTATAAAAGTGGATTTTCCCGCACCTGCTCCACCGAGTACAAGTATAAAATCTCCTGATTCAATATCAAGGTTTATATTTTTAAGCAGGGTTTTCTTTTTTCCGAAAGTACCTCTTTTGGCTTTTACCTCATCAATATTTACATTCATTATTACGGAACGGTTCTGATAATTGAAATTTCCCGATTTCACAACCGAAGAATTTACTTCATTGTATATAATTTCATTTCCCGTAAAAATAAGCGTTGTATTTGCAATACGGATTACATCAAACGGTCTCAGAAAATATTCATTTTCTATATGATTCTTGTTTACAAAAACACCGTTTCTGCTGTTGTTGTCAACTATTTTCCAACCGTATCCGCAAAATTTAAGTACGGCATGATTTCTTGATGCCATAAAATCCGTAAGTGAAATACCGTCATTTATATTTCTTCCTATATTTATACTGTAACCACTGTTCAACGGGTATCTCTGCCATCTGTCATCAGCCGAAAAAGTTGTACTGAAAATTATTTCAACAGCATCATTATGCGGACTGTCAAGCTGACTGCAATCAATTCTGATAATATCACCGTCAACAAGTTTTACCGCTTTTGAACCACGTTCATTGTACTTTTCAAGTTTTTTGCCGTTTATGAAAGTACCGTTAAGACTGTTGTTGTCCTTATAATAATATGCATCGTCAATAAACATAAAATCCCCGTGATTTCGTGATGCAATACGTGAATCAAGCGTGATGTCGCTGTATGAATCGGGTGACTTTCTTCCAAGACGCATATCGCCGTTTAATCTGACAACTTTTACATCTCTGTTTTTTTCAAGAATCAGTAAAGTTGCAGGCTTTGGCGGTAACGGTGCATAATACACTGTTTTGTTATCCATAATTATAAATCCCCCTTTTATTTTGATATTAAAATATAGGGTGTAGAATTGCCGTCAAGCCATTGTAATATAAATAACATGGTTTCTTCAGGTACTGCCACACAACCGGCAGTATAGCTCTGATTTGTACAGTGAAGAAAAATTGCTGAACCTTTGCCGGAAATAACCGGATTCATATTATAATTAATAACTATACTGTAGTGATAACATACCGGATAATCTATAAGATGTTCGGCACTGTTCCATGTAATGTCCTCAGACTCAACCCATTGATTGTAGTACGGTGAAGACGGGTCGTCAATCCAGTAACAGTTATTATTTATTACACGATATTTTATATTGGTATCGACTTCTTCCGTTCCGAACCCGAAACCAAGTGTATACAGTCCTGTCGGTGTTCCCCAGTCACTTTCGGTTTTATTGTCTGTAACTCCCTCTTTTCCGATATAACCATATGTATTTTTTATCTGACTCCATATACCGCCATTTTTCTGATATAAATATACATTGCATGAAAAACCCTCCGAGTCAACCACTATAAGACGGTTTGAATCGGATATATCGGTATATTCGAGGTCATTGAAAGTCAACATTTCCGTTAAATATGAATCCCCGCTTTCCGTAAATTCGGTTACAGACGTTGTGCTTTCGGTAAGATTTGAAGTTGTAACAGATGTGTCTGTATAATCCTGCTCTGTAGTTTCAGTGGTTGTTTCAGAAGATACAGTGATTTCACTTTCAACAGAAGAAACACTGCTTAACGTTGTTTCCGTATTGTCCGTATCTGAATCGGCGGTCGGTCTGCTGTCGGACGTTTGTGCCGAACAACCAATTAACGCAACCGTTGACAGCATAAGAAATATTTTTTTCATAAATTTTCACCCGTTTTTATTATAATATATGTTCCTTTTATTTTAACAAATAAATTCATTAATGTCAAGTACAACACAAACTTTTCAGTTTTGTTTGTATAAACAAAAAAACTTTGGATATATCAGAAAATTCTTAATATTTTATTATCCATGATTATAACCGAAAAAAATAACACATAATAAAATAAAAATCTCTTGACTATTCAGAAAATCTGTAGTATAATATAAACGTCATATGTCGGAAACGGAGGTGTACGTTATGGCAAGACCAAGCCGATGCCGAAGAATCTGTGCCAAGCCGGAATATGACAGTTTTTCACCGTGCAGAGTCAAAAACACAATACAGGTTGTTTTATCGGTTGACGAATTTGAAACAATTCGATTGATTGATTACGAAAAGAAAACACATGAACAATGCAGTTTGTTGATGAATATTTCACGGACAACAGTAACGGAAATTTATGAACGGGCAAGAACAAAAATTGCCGATTGTATTGTAA
>JAGAQS010000114.1 GCA_017622635.1 Ruminococcus sp.
CTTTTGCTCTGCTGCTTCTTTTTCGTACCGCAACAGAAGAAAGTGAAAGTTTTTCGGCAATCTGTTTGGATTTCATATTGTAGAAATACTGGTAAATAATTATTGTCGCATCAGGTTCGCCCAGTGATTTTATTACATCTAAAAGCTTTGTATTAAACATCTTCTGTTCTATTCTCTTATCAGGAGTAATGCTGTCCGACGGAATCTCTCTTTCTTCGTCTTCCAGATAACCGGTATGACGGTGGTGATAAATTATACTGTTGTAGGCATTTATGGCTTTCCGTTTTGCTATTGTGCTGATATAGCTTTTTATTGACCCTGCCCCCTTATATCTTTCAATGTTGCTGAATATCTCAACAAACACGTCACTTACACAGTCGTCAATATCTTCCTGACCTGCACTTCCTTTCAGTTTACTCAGTACAATCGCATAAACAAGATTGCTGTACTGGTCAATCAACATTCTCTGTGCTTTTTGCGGTGACTGATTTATCAGGGCGAACCATTCTGCATCTGTCATATTAAAGTCCTTCCTTTCGTTTGAATCGATTCATAAACAACAGTCAGTTTAAAATAAAAACTGTGACACTTTTTTTAAAATTGTTCTGAAAAATTTTTTTACGATTTGAATTTTATGACAGATTACGTCCTATAACTGAATTTTATGGTATTTTAACGTTTTTTTCAGGTGCAAATATTTAGACCCCGATGCTATAATATATACAGACAAAGGGAACTGAAACAAAATAAAAAACACATACAAAAAAGGAGATGTAATTCTGATGAGTGACAACACAAAATTAACTGAGAAAAAAAAGAAGTTTCCAAAGTGGTCAAAATTCGTGACAGTAGCTGTTTTTATAACGGCTGTTGCGGTGGCAGTTCCGAAAATTACGAACAACAAACCAAACAACAACAATGATACTTCGGTTTCAGATGATTATGTATCAGACGCTCCCGAACGTGACCCCAATGCAGGCGAATACGTTGACCGTGAGAAAGAATCTTCAAAACCTGAGGGTATATCTGTCCCCGGCTGGAATACACTTAATATTCCGAAAAATGAAAAAGAAGTAGCAGTTGATTTCTACAACCCCGAAGAAAACGAGGGACGCTATCAGATGACCTTTGAACTCAGACTACCCAACGAAAGCAGTCAGGGTTATGAAGTTCTCTATAAATCAGGTCTTGTTGACCCCGGTCTGCATATCCAGAATATAACACTTTCGCATGAACTCGAAAAAGGTGTTTACGACGCAACAATCCATGTACAGCCCTACAGAATGGACGAACATAACACCGCCACAAATAACGCTGATTTACAGACTCAGCTTATCGTTGAATAAAAAGCCGAAAATATATTAAATAACGTGCTTTTTAAATAAATAACCACAAAGTAAAAAATAACGGAGGTACTATTATGAAAAAAATGAATACTTTACTTACAGCTCTCGCTATCGTTATAACAGCTGTAACCCCTGTCACATCATCTGCCGTTTCTGCTACACCGGACAGAAAAAGTCAGATAACACTTACAAAAAATTATGCTTCTCAGTATACAATCACTCTGCCCGACGGAAACGTTACTCTTGACAGTGAAGAAGAAAGCGTCGATTTCAGTATAAACGCTTATCTGGAATATAATGAAAAGCTTGATGTAAGCGTTACAAGTGCTAACGACTGGAAACTTATGGACAGCAACACCGCCAATGAAAACGGTGTCACATATATAATGAAAGCAGGTGAAAACACTATCAAAGACGAAAACAATAAAGTTGTGTCAGTTACATCGGAAAACAATAAAAACGACGTTACCGTTCCGCTTACATTCTGCGATTTCGGTGAAGCAAAGTATGCAGGTACATACAGTGATACGCTTACTTTCAACGTAACAAAGGAAACAGTCTCCAATGAAGAAACAACTCCCACAACCACTGATGCAACCAACCCCGCTGACACCGATACGGATAACACCACTACATCAACCGAATAATAAAAATCTAAAGCCACAGTTAAATACTGTGGCTTTGTTCTGTCCGAAAAACTATTTATAATCACACAGACCTGCTCAGTGTTTTTTGTACAAAAAAAACCGCTGTAAATCGGAGTTTCCCGAAATACAGCGGTTTATCATGAAGTCGAGGTGACAGGATTCGAACCTGCGGACCCTACGTCCCGAACGTAGTACTCTACCAAACTGAGCCACACC
>JAGAQS010000115.1 GCA_017622635.1 Ruminococcus sp.
ATTTGTTTTTATAAAATATGCCCCTGCTATTGCGTGCCACAAAGAGCGTGTTTCAAGTTCTTCACGGCAGACAGCAAAGCCACTTTCAAGTACAAGTTTTTTCTGTTCTTCGTCTGACAGTTCTTTACAGATATCGTGAAGCAGTCCCGCAAAATATGCCTTTTCGGGTTCTTCACCGTATTTCACCGCAAGTTTACGGCATTCCTCCGCAACGTTAAGCGAATGTGTGTAACGTTTCTGCGAAAGATGTTCCTTTAAATATTTTTTCATTTCTGACGGGTCGTAAAGCAAAACATATCACCTCACACAATTAATTATTACCTGAATATAATCCCTTTAATCTTATATATTTTACTACATTTTCGTCAAGATAGCAAGAGGAATCTGAATTTTCACGTAATTTTTTTCTGATATCCGTTGACGAAACAATTTCGGGACTTCTTCCACTGACAAGAATTTCCCCGTATTCCGACAATTCCTCCGCTTTCTTCCGCAGACTGTCCAAATCTCCCGAATTTCTTGAAACAACCAGAAGTGTGACTTCCGAAAGAATCTTTTCAAAACAGTACCACTTGTCAAACGTCATAAGCATATCACTGCCGACAAGTAAGAAAAGTTCGTCATGCGGAAATTTTTTTCTGAAATGTTCAACGGTGTAAACCGAATAGCTTACCCTGTCCGAACGCAGTTCATAATCACTGACACGGAAAACGTCGTTTTTCATACAGACAATTTTCAGCATTTCAAGCCTGTCCGTTTCCGAAACATACTCATCAACCGAACGGTGCGGGGAAATCTTTGACGGAACAAAATAAACAATATCAAGTCCGAAATCTTCAACCGCCGTTTCGGCAAGGTGAATATGTCCGTTGTGGACGGGATTGAAACTTCCGCCGTAAATTCCTATTCTCATTACGCTTTCGGAATGTTTTCAATTACGGGGTCTTTTGTGTTTCTCTTGAAAAGTACAAACTTTGAACCGATAACCTGCACAACGTCTGCACCTGTTGCGGCTGCTATTTCGTCGGCTGCCTCACGTGCGGTATAACCTGAATTTTCCAGTACACGCAGTTTTATAAGTTCACGCTTGCGTAAAGCCTCGCCGATATCCTTGCACATTGTCTCTGTAACTCCGCCTTTTCCAACCTGAAATATCGTCTCATATGACGACGCAATACCTCTCAGATACGCTCTTTGTTTACTTGTAAGCATTTTATTCACCATTCCTTTTTTTAAGATAATCACAAAGTTTTGCAAGTGCTTCAGCCCTGTGACTGATTTTATTCTTTTCTTCCGCTGTCATTTCCGCAAGCGTCTTTTCACCGTACAGAAAAACAGGGTCATAACCAAAACCGTTGTTTCCCTTTTCTTCCCTGCCGATTTTTCCGTAACACCTGCCCGTGAAGAAATGTGGCTTTTCGTCCGACGTAACCAACGCAATACAACATTCAAAATAAGCCGTTCTGTCGTTTTCTGAAACGTCTTTCATTTCGTCAAGAAGTTTTGCACACTCCTGACCTTTCGGGGCATAGCGTGCGGAATAGACGGACGGTCTGCCATCAAGTGCGTCAACACAAAGTCCGCTGTCGTCGGCGATAACAGGCACACCCGTTATATCGTATACGGCTTTGGCTTTGATAAGTGCGTTTTCTTCAAAGGTCACGCCGTTTTCTTCGGGTTCAACGTCCGCACCTGCCTCTTTCTGCGACACAACATCTATACCGAGCGGTGAGAGAATTTCCCTCACCTCACGGAGTTTATTGGCGTTATTTGTAGCCATGACAATTTTTTTAATCATCGTCCTTATCCTTTCTGCCGAAAAGCCTGCTGAAGAAACCACGCTTTTTAGCTTTAGGCTGTTCAACTTCTTCTGCCGTTTCTTCCTCTTCGGGTTCTTCTACAGTATCTTCTTCACTTTCTTCATCACTGTCATTTTCTTCGGATTCTTCTTCAATTATATCAGATTCGTCGGACTTATCTTCTTCAATAATTTCAGGTTCGTCAAATGTTTCGACAGCAACGTCTTCTTCTGTTTCTTCTTCGTCAAACGTTTCGGATTCTTCCGTCACTTCTTCATCTTTTTCAACTGCCTGTACGGGTTCTTCTTCGGCAATTGCAAACTTACTGAAGAAACGTTGTTTTCTGTTTTCCTTTTCTTCTTCAAGGTTTTTCAGTTCTTCGGACTGTTCTTCCGTTTCCTCCTCAACTGTTTCTTCTACAGCTGTTTCAGGTATTTCTTCCGTTTCTTCTACTGTTTCGGAGATTTCTTCTTCAACTTCTGTTTCCTTACTGCCGAAAAGTTTTCCGAAAAGACCCTGCTTTTTAGGTTCTTCGGTTACAGCTTCTTCAACTTCTTCAACTTCTTCAATTTCTTCGGAAACTTCACTGATTTCCTCAGTCTTTTCGCTCTCAGGTTCAACGTCACTGAACAGTGCGGTAACAAATGAACGGCTGTCAAATGGCTGTAAATCGTCTATTTTTTCGCCCACACCTATAAGCTTTACAGGTATACCGAGTTCATTTTTAATTGAAATGACAATACCGCCCTTTGCAGTACCGTCAAGTTTGGTGAGGACAATTCCCGTAATATTGGCAGTTTCGCCGAAAAGCTTAGCCTGATTCACGGCATTCTGTCCCGTTGTCGCATCAAGGACAAGCAGTGTTTCACGTGAACTTTCGGGAGCTTTCTTGTCGATAATACGGTTTATTTTCGCAAGTTCCTCCATAAGATTCTTTTTATTGTGCAGACGACCTGCGGTATCGATTATAACAACGTCACAGCCTCTCGCCTTTGCCGCATCAAGAGCGTCATAGACAACTGCCCCGGGGTCTGAACCCTCTGCGTGTTTCACTATCTCAACGCCTGCACGCTCTGTCCATACTTCAAGCTGGTCTATGGCTGCCGCACGGAAAGTATCCGCAGCAGCAACAAGAACCTTTTTCTTTTCCTTTTTGAACTGGTGACACATTTTGCCGATAGTCGTCGTCTTTCCTGCACCGTTTACACCGATTACCATTATAACCGATGGTGAAACGGAAAGGTCAAGTCCCGTATCGTCCCCCATTATTTCGCCTATTATTTCCTGAATAAGCTCCATAATCATTTTAGGGTCTGTGATTCCTCTTTCCTTGATTTTCTTACGCAGACGGTCACATATTTCCTCGGACGTTTCAACGCCGATGTCACTCATAATCATAGCTTCTTCAAGCTGGTCAAAAAGTTCGTCGTCTATAACTGTGAAAGAATTTAAAATCTTCTGTAACCTGCCAAGGAAAAAATCCTTTGTTTTCCTGAGACCTTCTGCAATTTTCTGAATAATTCCCATTGTATTCCTCCGGTACTTATTATTTAATATGTTTACTGTATGTCGGCTATATCTTCTTGAAAGTCAACCTGCTCCATTTTAAGCAGTTTTGAAATTCCGTCTTCCTGCATTGTAACGCCGTAAAGAACGTTTGCCTCCTCCATTGCACTTCGGCGGTGAGTGACAAGCACAAACTGCGTTGTATCGATAAAATTTTTAAGATACTGTGCATATTTTCTCACGTTCACCTCATCAAGTGCAGCGTCTATCTCATCAAGAATACAGAACGGTGCGGGACGCAGTTTCAGAATGGCAAAATAAATAGCTATAGCCACAAATGACTGTTCACCGCCTGAAAGTGAAATAAGATTCTTTATTACCTTTCCGGGAGGTGCGACTATTATTTCTATACCCGATTCAAGCACGTTTTCAGGGTCTGTCAGTACGAGTTCTGCTTTACCTCCGCCGAAAAGTTCCGTAAAAATCTCCTTGAAATTGGAATTTATTATCTCAAAACTTTCGGCAAAAATCCTGCACATCTCGTCAGTAAGACCGGATATTATTTTTTCGAGTTCGGCTTTCGACTTACGTATGTCCGCAATCTGTTCTGTCATGAAACGGTATCTTTCGGACACTTCCCTGTATTCTTCAATAGCGTCAACATTAACACTTCCCAACACCCTTATTTTGTTTTTAATATCGGAAAGCAGTTTCTGTGCCTCTGCCATGTTGTCGATTTTAACGGCAGTCTGAACCGCCTCGGAACGTGTAAGTTCGTAGACTTCAAGCAACTGTTTTATTATATTGTCTGAATCACGGCTGACGTTTGCCCGTCTTTCTTCAAGTCTCGTAATCTCACCCGAAAACTTTTCCTTTGCGGAATTTGTCTCTTTAAGACCACGCTGAATCTCATTTACAAGACGGTTCTGCTCCGTGTGTATCGCCTGATACTGCTTTATCCGGTTAAGATAAATATCGGTGTTGTCCTTGAGATTTTCAAGTTGCAGACGTATTTTTTCCGTTTCGGACTTCTTTTCGGCAATGTCGTTTTCAAGTCTTTTTATCTCGTCACTGAAATTACGGTTATTTTTTTCCAGTTCGGCAACACCTGCGTCAGTCCTTAAAATCTCACCTTTATGTGCCTGAATGTCCTTTAAAATTTCCGTTTCCCTTATTCTGAAACGTGAAAGTTTTTCTGAAAGTTCAGTCCTGTTTCTGCGGAGTTTTTCACGGATATCCTGTCCCTGTGCGAATTCCTGCTCTGCCTTTCGGATTTCTTCGTGAACAACGGCAAGATTTTTTTCCGCCGTTTCAATAGTACTTTGTGCCAGTTTTATTTTTTTCTCCGTCTCATCAATAAGACGTGCGGAATTTTCAGTCTGCGACTTTGCCTGTTCCGAAAACATTTCAAGAGCCGAAATACCTGAATCAAGTCGGGCAGTTTCCGCACTGCATTGTGCAAGTGAGGATTTTATATTTTCCGTCTCAATGCTTATCTTTTCCGACTCGGCACGCAGTTTTTCAGCCTTTTCACCTAATCCGTCACGTTCGGCAGAAAGATTTTGAATTTCACCGTCAAGCCTGTCTATTTCATTCTTACGTGTAATAATTCCGGTTGTTTTCTGTGCAGAACCGCCCGTAAACGAACCGCCCGCATTTATAACCTGACCGTCAAGTGTGACTATTCTGAATCTGTATCCGTACTTTTTCGCAATGACAACGGCACAGTCGATATTTTCGGCTATAACGGTACGACCGAGCAGTGACGACATAATACCGCTGAATTTCGGGTCATACGTCACAATACGGTTTGCCACCGCCTCAAACCCCTTACAGTTTTCAAG
>JAGAQS010000116.1 GCA_017622635.1 Ruminococcus sp.
GGGTCTTGAAAAGGAACTTGAACTTGACCGCCTTAACGGTTTTATAGGCAAGACCGCAATTCACCCGTCACAACTGCCTGTTATATGGGACAGTCTGCGTCCGACAAAATCGGATTTTCGTGATGCTGAAATAATATTGAACTGGTCTGACAGTGGAGGAGTTGTCGGAAGTCCCGACAGCAGGCGTATGAATGAAGTGAAAACACATAGAAACTGGGCGAGAACTGTCTATATTCTCGGCATGATTTACGGCACAAAGGAGGACTTATGAATATATGGTTTAATCACTGGTTCAGTACGGCATATCATATAATAAACTATATGCGTGAAGCTGATGAAAATATACGTATTATCGGCACAAATTCAAATGCGGACTGCGTTTACAGGCTTGTCTGCGACGAATGGTACAAAGAACCGTCAGACGATAATTATATAGAAAAATGCATTGATTTTTGCAGGAAACATAAAATTGACGTATTTGTTCCGCATCACAATCTGAAAACAGTCTGTGAAAACAGTTCACATTTTGAGGAAATCGGAACAAAAGTTCTTGCAAATACCGATAAAAATGACAATGAACTTATTTACAATAAAATCAGAACTTATGATTATCTTAAATCATGCCTTTCAGAAATAATTCCCGAATACCGTCCGTGCGGAAATTCTGTGGAATTTGAAAAAGCTGTATCTGATTTTTCGGAAAAAGGTTATAAAGTCTGTTTTAAACTTGCCGTTGACGAAGGCGGTCTGTCTTATCATGTGATTGAAGAAAAGAAAAGTTTTTCAATGTATATCGGTTCGGCAAGTCACGTTTCTTTTTCAGATGCGGTAAATATTATTCGTGAATACAGTTTTTCCGTACCTGTAATTGTAATGCCTTATCTCAGTCAGCCCGAAATAAGTGTAGACTGTCTTAAAACTGACAGCGGACTTCTTATGATGCCGAGATTTAAACTCGGCGGACGTGTTAGCGAAATTAAATTTGATAAGCAGATTATGGATATAACCGAAAGTATTTCGGACAAATTTAATCTTGAAATGCCGTACAATGTGCAGTACAGATTTTACGACGGTAAGCCGTATTTACTTGAAATCAACCCGAGAATGTCAGGCGGTATTCAGTTGTCCTGTACAGGTTCGGGAATAAATTTCCCCGCACTTGCACTTAAAAAATTACTCGGTCAGCCTTGTGAATGGAATTATCCCGAATTTAAGTCACGCAGAGTTGCACATATTGAAACACCTGTTATCATAGAATGAGGATATAATATGAAAAAACTGAATGAAATAATTAAAATCGGAAACAGATACAATAATAAAAAGCGTTCGTATCTGCTTGTGAATACTGTACAGGCGAAACACATTCCCGCACGTCCGCAGGATATTAACCTCGGAAAACAGCTCGGAATGAAAATTCGTGAAAAAGGTTTTACAGATGCACATCTTGTAATCGGATTTGCCGAAACTGCAACAGCAATAGCCATGGACGTTGCGTCGGAAGTAAGTGTTCCGTACGCAGAAAAGGGATTTTACATAAATACAACCCGTGAGGACTTTGTACCCGAAAACGATTGTATATGTTTTATGGAAGAACACAGTCACGCCGTAAATCAGAAACTTTATATTAAAAATTTTACCGAATATCTGAACTATACGAAAGAAATTATTCTTGTTGACGACGAAATTTCAACAGGTAAAACGCTTTTCAATATTATACAGGAACTGCGGAACAAAATCCCTGAACTTGCGGAGCGTGATTTTGTTGTTGCCTCGGTGATAAACCGCCTTACTCCAGAACGCAGGGAATTTTTTGAACAGCATCATATTTATTTTGTAAGTCTGTATGATGTGCCGTGGACTGACGAAATGCTTGAAAGAGATTTCACAAACCTTTCCGCACCGTCCGAAACAGACAGTATTTCTGATAAATCCCCCGATTTTATCAGGGTTGCAATTCCTGATGCAAGGTATTTTGTAAATACCCGTGAATATAATGCGGAATGTGGAAAAATTATTGATATTATAGTAAAAAATGTTGACTTTTCAGATTGTGGGAATGTTCTTTTTCTTGGTACGGAAGAATGTATGTATCCGTCAATTCTGGTTGCAGGTGAACTTGAAAAACGTTTCGGATTCAATGCATACTGTCATTCAACAACAAGAAGTCCCGTTTGTTTAAGTACGGAAAATAACTACCCTATGCAGAACGGTTATAAAATATGCAGTCTGTACGACGTGAACAGAGTGAATTACATATATAATCTGTATAAATATGATATGGCTGTTGTTGTATCTGACGCAAAGAATCCGAGTACAAAGGCTCTTGCCATACTTGACGCTGTAC
>JAGAQS010000117.1 GCA_017622635.1 Ruminococcus sp.
CCTTGTAGTTTAAGCTGATAAGCACCGTCTACGGTAAGTTTTACGGTACTGCCCGACTGTGTTTCGTTTATTGTCTTTACTCCTGATACAGCACCGTCAACAACAGAAATTTCTTCGAGACCGTTCTGCCCCCTCAGTTCCGTTTCCATTGCACTTTCAATACCGCTTTTTCCGAGAGTATCATTGAGGGCATAGCCTTTTGTTTTGAGTTCGTCGTATTCGTCAGCATAGACAGGACCGACAGTACCGATTTCGTGTGGCAGTATATCGCCCCTTGCTATACGTCTTTCCGAAACTTCAACCGCTTCAACGCCTTTGTAGAAGTTGCCGAGTTCCTTTATATCCGTGATTGTCTGTGAATCGACGTTTTCGGCAAGTACAAGGTCGTTGCCGTAGGAAAATTCCTTTGCAAGCATTTCATAGCGTATACCTGCGATTATACGTTTTTCCCTTTCGGTGTAGGTATCTGCTATTTCGTAATCAGAAATAAGTTTGTCAATACAGTTTTCAGCCGACGCATAGACATTCAGGTGAAGTTTTTCAACAACGTCCGAAGTATCGTCTGTTGTAAATTCATACGGTTCGGTCATTGTTATCGGCAGGCTTTCCTTGAATTTACAGCTGTGTTTCAGCAAAGCCATGTATACATTTATCAGTACTTCGTTTCCCTTGCTGAAATCTTCGGGAAAAAAAGCCTTTTGCAGTACAATATCACTCCGCTTGTCGTTTGTCACTATTAAATTGTCGTTGAAATCAATGATTTCCCCTCGTGTTGCCTTTACTTCTTTTGTGTAGACAAGGGTATTGTTGTCTGATTCCGTCTGACTTACGGTATCACCGCCGACTACCTGTATTTTCATAAGTCTCGTGGCACTTGTGGCAACGGACATCACAACAACACTGACAATAATTACCGATTTAATGGTATCTGATAAAGTTTTTATACAAATCACTCCTTTACGGAAAACCGCATATAAATATTCTGCGGTTCATGATTAACGCTGTTCACCTGATTTTATTGTTTCTTCTATGGTAAGGTGCGTTTTTGGCATAAGAAAATGATTTATCATTCTGAACAGCAGATAAACGAAAACCGAAGATATAACTGTATATGCCCATACTTTCAGGGTATATTCGGTGAATATAAGTTCAGTGTTTTCATAGTTCCATATTTCGTAGTAAAATTTGTAGTCAAGCAGGCACTGTATGTATGAAACGACGGCAGATACAAATAAAAAGCTTACAAATTTATATCTCAGATAAAATTCAAACAGCAGTGATACAACTATACAGAATATCATCAGAATAATGGCGTTGTATCCGAAAAGTTTTCCGCAGCTTATGTCTATGAGGAAACCGCACACCGCACCCGTAAATGCCGAAGCGTACTGATTGTTATTGACGGCAATGCACAGGGCAACAGGTACAAGTATAAGCGGTTTACGCCATGTACCCGAAGTCATGATTGTGAAAAATAAAAATATTACAATATAATACACAATCCATCTTACAGCGGTTTTGATATATAAAATACGGTGTTCACGTGTAGTTTTAAGCCTCATTCGGAAACCTCCCTTTTGCCCGTAAAATCAGTTATTACAAAAACAGAAGTGAGATTTGTTATGTCGGCACACGGTTCTATTTCCGCATATGCAGAAAGACCGTTTGAATCAATATCAACACTTTTTACTTTTCCTACGGAATATCCTTTCGGAAACATTCCGCTTGTGCCGTCGGTAATCATGAGGTCATTTTTTTTCAGAGTGTTGTCTGTACGGAGGTGTATGAGTTTTGTCATGCCGTCTTCAGCTGACGAAACTGTACCTTCTATAATGCCCATATCGTCGCCCGATGCTGAACTTTTTACAGCTATTGAGAGGTCAGGGGAAAGG
>JAGAQS010000118.1 GCA_017622635.1 Ruminococcus sp.
GGGTGACAGTCATGACGAAAACCTTATTTCAGAACTTATTGTAAAAGTTAGAGAGGACTACAGAATCACTGTCAATGCAATCGAAAAACTCAAATAATTATAATCATAACAAAAAGACCGGTACGGAATTTATCCGATACCGGTCTTTACTTATTGTTTTTTAAGTTCCCTGTTAAGCAGATAGAAAAGTGCATTTACGTCAATAGGCTTTGCTATATGACCGTTCATACCACATTCCTTGGCTTTGGCAATATCTTCTGCAAATGCATCGGCTGTCATTGCAATAATCGGAATATCGGAATCACTTCTTTCCAATGCTCTTATATTTTGGGTTGCTTCGTAACCGTTCATTACAGGCATACGTATATCCATAAGAACAGCACTATAATATCCTGTTTCGGAATTATTGAACATTTCTACACATAACTGCCCGTTTTCTGCCCAGTCAACAACAAGTCCTGCTTCTGTCAGAATGTCTATGGCAATTTCACTGTTCAGCTCGTTGTCCTCCGCAAGGAGAATTCTTTCACCATTGAATTCAGGTGATTTCTCATTATAAATTTCAAGTTGGGATTCATTTTCTATATGTTGTTTTATTCCGAAAAACAGAGTGGACTTAAACAGCGGTTTAGGAATGAAACCGTTTATTCCCGCATCTTTTGCTTCTTCCTCAATTTCCGTAAGATCGTATGCCGATATCAGAATTACAGGAATATCTGATGTTGTGTATTCACGTATTTTTTTTGCAATTTCAACGCCGTTCATATCAGGCATACGCCAGTCAACAAGAATAACATCAAATTCATCAGGGTCATTCTTTATCATTTCAATTGCCTGTGTTCCGTCAGTAACATACTTTGCTTCCGCACCTATTTCTTTGAGCGACTGCATCACACTGATACAAAGTTCTTCGTCATCATCTGCAAAAAGTACTTTCAGTCCGTCAAGATTCATATTGTTAACATCTGTATCACCTTTTTTCAGGTCAAGTACAACATGAAATTCACTTCCCTTGTCGGGAACGCTTTTAACGTCAATAGTACCGCCCATTACGTCAATGATATGCTTTGTAATCGCCATACCGAGACCCGTTCCCTCTTCTTTGCTAACACGTTTCTTATCCTCACGGACAAAATTATCAAAAATGACTTTTATGAAATCCTGTGTCATGCCTATGCCGTTATCTTTTACAATAATGTGGTTTCTCACATATTCCGTACCTTTCGGTGATTCTTCCTGTGAAAGTGAAAGCGAGATTTCACCTCCGCTCTGAGTGTACTTCACGGCGTTTGAAAGAAGATTTATAAGAACCTGATTAAGACGCAGATTGTCACAGTAAACATTTTCGGAAATAATATTATTTATATAGATATCAAAATTGTGATGCTTGCTTTTAATCTGTGGCTGTATAACAGAAACAATATTTTCTATGCTCTCACGGAATGAAATCTGTACCATTGAAAGCGTCATTTTACCGCTTTCTATTTTGGACATATCAAGAACGTCGTTTATAAGTGAAAGCAGGTGACGGCTTGAACGTGTTATTTTTTGCAGACACAAATCAACCTTTTCCCTGTCGTCAATATTCGCACGTGCAATATCCGTCATTCCGACAATAGCATTCATA
>JAGAQS010000119.1 GCA_017622635.1 Ruminococcus sp.
GTATTTACAAAAATAATTCAGTGAACATTTTTCACACTGTGGTTTTCTTGAACGGCATACATCACGCCCGAATTGTACAGTCTGGTGACAGAAACGGTTTGAAATATCAGGCGGAAGAAGTTTCACAAGGTCTTTTTCAACTTTTGCAGGTTCTTTGTTTTCGGTAAGTCCGAGCCGTCCCGTTATGCGTATGCAGTGGGTATCTGTGACAACGGCAGGTTTTCCGAAAACGTCACCAAGTACAAGATTTGCGGTTTTTCGTCCTATACCCGAGAGAGTGAGCAGGCCGTCCATATTGTCGGGAACTTCACCGCCGAAATTGTCCAGCAACTGACGTGACATCTCTTTCAGGCTTTTCGCTTTCATGTGATAGAATCCGCACGGTTTAACGTCCTGTTCAAGTTCTTCAATATCGGCGTTTGCAAATGATTCAAGGTCAGGATATTTTTTAAATAATTTTTTCGTTACTATATTTAATCTTGCATCTGTACACTGTGCCGCAAGTCTTGTCGCAAACATAAGTTCATACGGATTTTTGTATTTCAGTGAACATTCTATATCGGGATAGAGCTTTTCAAGTTCAGCAATGGCGAGTTCTGCAATTTCTTTTTTATTCATTCCGCAATCTCCTTTTTCATTTTTAAAATTCTGTCATATACTTTATACATTTTCTGCACGGTGTTTTCAAGAAAATAGTAGTGTTTTATGTAAAACGCAAGCAGTACCGTTATTATAGTTACAAGAATTAAAAGCATAATATTATCTGTAAGCAACATTCCGACCATGAATATTGAAAGTATAACCGCAAACATCATTGTGACAAGAAAATGTACAATTCTTTCATGTTGCATGAACGCTATCTTGTCCATATGTTCGGAAAGGATTTTTTCCAGTTCGTCGGAATCACTGCAACCGTTAAGACGTTCTGAAACGGTATTCATGTAATTTGTAAGATATTCCGTCATAGTTACGCCTCCTTACTGCGTAATCGTTCGATTTCGTCAAGAAGTGATATTACGTCCTGTCTGGCGTGTGCGATAAAGTCATAGTCTGCTACGGTAGCACCTGTTATTTCCAAATCTTCACCTGCCGTCTGAATAAAACTTGAACCACATTCAAAGTCTCTGCCCTCTACATAGGCAGTCCATTTTCCACCTGTAGCCTTTTCGCACCTGCTCCGTATTGCCTGTAATTCCTTATCATTCATGACATATCACACCCCTTTAATGCCATTATACACTCTTTTGCAACAAAAGTCAACAAGGCAGTCGCATTATAAATGCCCTCAAAGTTTTTCTGCCTTTTTCAGTTTTTTCGAGTTCAACGGCGGTTTTGTTTTCCAATGATTTAAGCGGAGTATTAAGCCATTCAACATTTCCGACAAGGTGCATTATTGGATTAACTACGTTCTGTGATACGCCATTAACTTTTATATCGTATTTCGGAAAACATTTAGAATATTTTTTCCAGTCTTTGTCATTGTATGTCTTAGCGAAAAATTCAATCATCTTAATCTTCCTCGGATATTATTTCTGATTTCAGTCCAAGACTGTCAAAAAAACTTTTTATATTTTCGGCGAGTTCTTTTTCTGAAGTACCTGTAATTTCGTTATTTATAGGGAAAAAATCCATGTTTGTATTATAGTACAACCAGCCGTCTTTACTTTCTGTAAGGTTTTTATCATAATCTTCGTTACTGTATATTTCAGCAACATTCCCCGATATAAAATAAATTTTTTCTGAATATTTTTTAATATCATACTTGTTTTCAATAAGAAAAATTATATTTTCAGGTGTTTCGTCAACGGTTATTCTGAACTGACTTATTCCCATACAAACTCCCCATAAA
>JAGAQS010000120.1 GCA_017622635.1 Ruminococcus sp.
AAAAAAACGACCCGTATCGGAAGCACATGATATACTTATAATTATACAAAATGTTGTGCGTTATGTCAATAGCAAAACACAATCTTAGATATAATTAATAATTTTTTATTCACAGTTGTCAGATATTTTGCTGTGAACCGATACGCCTTAGTTTTTCACTCCAGTCTGAACAGAGTTCGGCGGCGGTTTCTGAGGAGTAAGCCTGTGCAAGCAGGGTTATACGGTTTTTCCCGCTCCGTGAAATTATTATCCTGCCGTCATTTTCAAGAATTGTTTTTCCGTACGGGATATTTTCAACGCTGTCTATTGTTATTTCACGTTTTGCGGAGGCAAGTTGCGGGAGTGCCTTTACTGATTTTATAATATTATTACGGGCAAGGTGTGTACACATATACAGAGGGTCAAGCAGAAAACGCTGTTTTACAACTTCTTCGGGGATTTTCTTTTCTGTTGAAAATCTTATTATTTTCAGCGGACTTTCAGATGTGAGAAAGTCTGCACCGTAGTGAAAGTTTTCGGGCAGATATACGGCTTGTCCCTGTTGTGAAAGATTAAGGGCATGGGCAAGTATAAGTTTTTCATATGAAATAAAACCGACCTGTGACGAATAGGCATTTACACGCTGACCGTCGTCGGAAATCTGAAACACAAGAGAATCGTCCTCACCCGTGAAAAATTCAAGCCATAGCGAACGCACGGAACGGTTTCCGCAACTTATACCTGCGGGTATTGACGAACCCGTACCACCGAAAGAGTCGGCGATATTGTCAATATATATGCTCCTGAAAGAAGTTGACTGGTTTATTTTTCCACATTTTTCAACAGTCTCGGCAGGTTCTGCTTTCATTATTTCGGTCAGCAGTTCCGACGTAACGGGAAAACCTCTCTCACCGAAAAACGATATTTTAATACAGTTTTCACCGCTTATAAATATACCGCAGTCTGCCGAAATCAAAGGCATACCGAATTTGAATGACGGCAGGTCTGTGTTTTCTCATACATATACATCACGACCGCACTCGGAAAGTCCACAACATATTGCATAAAGTATATGCATATGACTGAAACCGTCACAACCCACACTGAATCTCCTGAAAAAACGTGAAACGGTTCTGCCGAGTTCCGTCGCCTCCGCAGAACCTATGTTCACATTGGGAAGTGATTCACAGAAACCGTCCCTGAAACTGAAATATCTGTTTTCACCTGAATAACTCATAATTATTTCCTCCTTTGTTTTTATTTAAAACGGGTCACTATTATTTATTGACTTTATATATCCGTTTTATTCTTTTTTTACTTTGTTCATGAGGAGAATAAGTCCGACAAGATTCGGGAAAGCCATAAGACCGTTGAAAATATCCGATAATGTCCATACCGTCTGCATTGTGAATACAGCACCGAGTGATGCGGAAAGTGCAAATACAATACAAGGTATTTTTCTGTGATTTTTTCCGAAAAGACAGCGGAACGCCGTTTCTCCGCAGTAGTACCAGCCTATAATTGTACAGAAAGCAAATACAGCAGTTTCAAAGGCGAGAAATGGCGGTGCATACTTTCCTATAACGGCGGAAAATGCAGTCTGTACGGAAAAATCGTCGGTTGCACATATCACCGTCAGTGCTGTTAATGTACAACATATCACGGTATCGAAAAAAACTTCAAACATACTCCACATACCTTGCAATTCGGGTGAATCGCTTTCAGATGCACTGTGCAGAATCGGTGAGCTTCCCAAACCTGCCTCATTTGAAAAAATACCACGTCTTATACCTGTCGAAACAGCCTTTGAAACCGCATAGCCTGAAATACCGCCTGCGGTCTGCTTTATTCCGAAAGCCTGACCGAATATCTCACCGAAAGCGTGGGGAATATTTTTTCTGAAAACAAAAAGAACCGCTGTACACCCTGCAATATAGAGCAGGGAAACGGCAGGGAGCAGTATTTGTGCGGTTTTTCCGATACGGTCTGCACCTCCGCTTACGACAAGAAAAATCATTGTAAAAACAATTACCGCAATTACAATACTGTTTATATCAACACAGCTTTTCAGACTCTCCGTAAATGTGTTTACCTGTACCATTCCGCCCATGCCTACAGATGCAAGTACACAGAATACAGCAAACGCAACGGCAAGTTTACGGCTTCCCAAACCGATACCCAGATAAGCCATAGGACCTTTTGTGTTTTTTGTACTGTATGTAACGGAAAGACTGTTTTCAGCATATACAAGTGCCATTCCAAAAAATGCCGATACCCACATCCAAAATACCGCCCC
>JAGAQS010000015.1 GCA_017622635.1 Ruminococcus sp.
AGGTATATCCAGTCCCATTTTTGACCCTCTTTCATATGTGACAATTTCATACAAATTATATCATATTATTTTATAAAAGTCAATTTTAATACAAAAGTAAAAATATGTGTAATAAAATATCCAAATCAATTTTTTGCACGTAAAAATATTCCTCTTAAAAATATATCTTGACAAATTAAAAAATACGTGATAAAATATATAACAAGTGATTTATACAAATTTAAGTTAAATATACAGCTTATATAGGGGTTAATATAAATCAGGAAAGGTGGATTAAATGACGGATTTTAATATTGGTCAGGAAGTCGAAACAGAATTTGGCGGTAAAGCCAAAATTTTAAATATAATCGGCAAGGGCAGACAAAGTACCGTTTATCTTGTTGAATACAACAGTATGAAAATGGCATTGAAATGGTATGACAATGACAAAGTTAAAAATGCCGGTAAAATATATGAAAATATCAGAAGAAACATAAAAGACGGTGAACCTAACAATAAATTTCTCTGGTGCAAGTATATGACCAAAGTTGACAGGGAAACTGGTACTTTCGGCTATTTCATGGAACTTAAACCAGACAGCTTTGAATATTTTGCCGATATAATGAACGGTTACAAGCTTGTTCACGATAAAAGTACGGGACGTATGACAAAAAAATCAGTTAAATTTGCCAGTCTCAACGCTATGGTTACGGCGGTTATAAATATTGTAAACGCTTTCCGTCAGCTTCATAAAACGGGAAAATGCTATCACGCACTGAGTGACGGCGGATTTTTTATAAATACGGATACGGGTGCGGTTCTTATGAGTGACTGTGACATAATAGCACCTTACGGAACGGATTTGGGTATAAAAATAAGACCGTCATACAAAGCACCCGAAGTACTTGAAGGCAGTCTGCCGAATGAAGATTCGGATATGTACACCCTCGCCGTCGTTCTTTTCAAAATGCTTTTCAGGGGCGACCATATGGAAGGTGAAAAGGTCGTCATGGACGTTTGTATGAATGAGCAGGAACTCGCAAGACATTACGGCAAAGACGCTGTTTTCATATATGACCCCGACGACGATTCCAACCGTCCGTTAAAATGTATTCACGACAATGTAATAAAGTTCTGGGGAGAATATCCCGAATATATAAAAGACGCTTTTGTACGTTCGTTCACGGTCGGAAAGAATGACCCTGAAAAACGTGTTTCACTCGACGAATGGCAGAATCTCTTTATACGTCTGCGTTCGGAGATTCTTTCATGTGTGTGCGGAAAAAGTTACTTTGTTTCAATTATAGGCAAACAGAATGACAAAATTTTTAAATGTCCCAAATGTAATATGGAATTTGCGTCTATGAAGTTCAGCAACCGTGTTTTCCGTAAACCGCTTTACATAGGCTGTAAAATTTTTGATTGTGAAATAAACCCGTATGCAGACGATTTTCTGAGTGTTGCAGGTGAACTTGTTGAAAATAAACTCCGTAAAGGTCTGATTGGTATAAAAAACAGTTCGGGCAGAAAATGGAGTGTAAAAATGCCTGACGGTATTTTTCACGACGTGGATTCGGGAAAAGGTTTTCCCGTATGGAATGAACTGGAGATTGATTTCGGCAGAGTTCAGGCACAATTTTAAATGAAAGGAGACGGATTTTTATATGTTCAAAGGTTTCAGCCGTTCTGTAATCGGTGCAAGCCATATAAAAAAAGGTATTGTATGTCAGGACAGTTCTGATTATAAAATAGGAAACGGCTACGCTGTTTCGGTTGTGGCTGACGGTCACGGAAGCAAAAAACATTTCCGAAGTCATATAGGTTCAGCGTGTGCCGTTGAATCAGCAATCGAAACAATAGAAAAATTTTATGAAAACAGGGAAAGACTTGAAAAGGAACTGCCCGAAAATCATGACATGATAATACATAATATTGAAAAACAGATTGTTGCGGTATGGCACAAAAAAATCATGAAACATTTTGCGGATAACCCCGTTACAGAAGAAGAAAAAGAACCTTTTACCGAAGAAGAATTCAGTAAAATTGCGGTTGAATCGTATTACGGTACTACTCTTGTAACGGCGGTTACAGATGAAAAATTTACTTTCGGTTTTCAGATTGGCGACGGCAGTCTTGTTGCAGTCTTTGAGGACGGTACAACAGCCATGCTTATGGATTATGAAGAGTCCAACCCTGCAAATATAACCGCTTCAATATGCAGTAAAAATTCTGCATCAATG
>JAGAQS010000121.1 GCA_017622635.1 Ruminococcus sp.
TCATGCCAGCCCTGTCCCTCGTCGTAAGGCATGATAAGCATATAGTCCGTGAAGATATGACCGAAACCAAGCTTTGCGTCGGGAGCGGGCTTAGCCTTTAAGGTTTCTGCTTTTGTGAATTTGATTTCCATTTTATAAACCAGCTTTCTTATAAATTAATATTAATCGCTCACTGTGAAATAGTGTTTTTCATAGATGCGTCTGCATAATACAACAGTTGTCACTGCCGTACCGACAGCCAGAGCCGTTGCGGTAACTGCAACAGCAATAATGATTTTTCCTTTTTTGTCCATAGATTATAAACTCCTTTTATTACCGTTGCCTGATAAAAAATCTCTGCTAACAACATATTATATCATACTTTCGATAATTTTTCCATAGTATTCAGAAAAAAATCTGCACAAATAACACGGAAAAAAACAGTGCATTTTGCATATATAATCATGAATCGTATGAACGTACACGGAGTTTTGCACCGAGTTTTTCGGCAATCTCCCTTGATGCGTCAATCTGTTCCTGCGGTATCACGTCAACCACCGACATTATAATCTTTGCCTGTCCTGTTTTTACACAGTCAGCAGTGAACTTCTGCATAGCCTCGAAAGCGTCGGGATATTTCGGACGTGTCACTTTCATGTATTCGTCTTTTGTGCCTGCATTGAGACTTACAGAAACAATATCCATGACTTCACAGAGAGATACGGCGGTTGATTTTTCGTTGATTAAGTCTGAAAGACCGTTTGTGTTGATTCTCAGTAAAGGACAGTCGGGAAGTTTTTTCAGTTTTCCTGCCACTTCAAGAACAGTGTCAAGACGGCAGGTGGGTTCACCGTAACCGCAGAAAACTATTTCATTGTATTTTGTGAGGTCACGGCTGTTCAGGTCAGTCATTATTTCGTTAATATCGGGGTCATGTTCAAGCCATAACGGGTCTGAACCGTATGCACCGTCTGCTGAATTTCTTATACAGAATGTACAGGCACACGGGCATTTGTTTGTAAGGTTTAAATAAAGATTGTTTCCGACTTCATAGGAAATCGTCATTGCTTTTTTCATTTTTTAACTACCTCCGTTTTTGTTCAGTCAATATATATTCTCGGTACTCTTTTTGAAATTCCGCAGACAACTTCATATCCTATAGTGCCATAAAGTGAGGCGAGTTCGTCAGCGGTTATACAGTCGTCGCCGTCCTTGCCTATAAGCGTCACAATATCTCCCGATTTTACTTCAATATCCGAAACATCAATCATAAGCTGGTCCATGCATACTCTGCCTACTATCTTACAGCGTTTACCGTGTAAAAGGATTTCGCCCTTTGAGGACAGAAGTCTTGAATATCCGTCGGCATATCCTATTGTAACGGTGGCAATTTTCATTTCACGGTCAGCGGTGAAAGTACGTCCGTAACTTATGCAGTCGCCCTTGCTGACTGTTTTCACGTGTGACACAACGGCTTTTACTGACATTACAGGTTCAAGACCGTCGGGAATGTCAAGACTTATATCTGGGTGCAGACCGTAGAGAATAATACCTGCACGTGACAGTGTACTTTTCGGATTGTTGCGGTAACAGGTTGCGGCACTGTTCATGAAATGGACATGAGGGAGTTTTATACCATGATTTACAAGTATATCGTATGTATTGCATATAAATTTTTCCTGTCTGTCGGTATATGCTATGTTGTCGGGCGAGTCACTGTCGGCGACGGCAAAATGCGTATATATGCCCTCAACGGAAAGATTTTTTATTTTAATCATGTTTTCTATTTCTTCCGCACATGATTCGGGTGTATCGTGTTTCAGACCTATTCTTCCCATTCCCGTATCTATTTTTATGTGACACCTGAGAGGTTCTGTAATGTTTTTTACAAGCATTTCGGCATATTCCGTTGATACAATACCCTGAATTATGTTGTATTGTACTATTTCGTGTGCATATTCGGGCGGAGTATAGCCGAGAATAAGTATCTCAGCGTCGGGGCAGAAGTTTCTGACTGCTATAGCCTCATCAAGATTTGACACGGCAAAATATTCGATTCCGCATTCTTCGGCAAGACATCTGCAAATCGGTTCTTCACCGTGACCGTAAGCGTCAGCCTTTACAACAGCCATGATTTTTGTATCCGGTGAATTGAGTTTTTTTATTATGCCGACATTGGTTTTAAGCCGGCTGAGAGAAACTTCAGCCCACGCTCTTTTTAAATATGGTTTCATTTTCATCATTTCCTTTCTGTCTTTTTTGTACAAAGTTAACTAAAATTTTATTATATACTTGAAAACGTCTTGAAATATATAATAATATGTGTTATAATCTGAAATATTGATATACACTCAACGGAGGGACATTTTTTTGTTTGAATCATTAATTTCCGGTGAAACGGTTTTTCCTGTTTCGGTACTTAATACGGATATAAAAACAACAGTATGTATTTCAGGACACCGCAAGAATAAAATCATTCCTTATATGCATGATATTGCCTACGCTCCTGTTACATATTCCGCAGTAAAGCTTATGCTGTACAGATATGTCGATATGGCTGTAGAGTGCGGATATGATACTTTCATAAGCGGACTGGCAGTGGGTACTGACTTATGGACTGCCGAATATGTTGTTGAAAAGAAAAAACACAACAGCAGAATAAAACTTGTATCTATGATGCCTTTTCTGAGACACGCAGATTTT
Organism: Ruminococcus sp.; assembly: GCA_017622635.1. GTDB lineage: Bacteria > Bacillota > Clostridia > Oscillospirales > Ruminococcaceae > Ruminococcus. The sequence goes on from JAGAQS010000121.1 coordinate 2,683, forward strand.
TATTCCGCCCATGATAAGAAAATACTTGCGGAGATAGAAAGAAATTCCGATTTCCTTGTTACCGTGAATGAAAACCCCGATATAATATACGGGAAGAATGTTTCTGAAAACTGTTCGCCGAATCTTTACCGTGACCGCAATTACTGTATGGTGGACAGGTCGTCGGCTGTAATGGCTTTCTACGATAACAGCCAGTCGTTTTCGGGTACTTCACAGACAATAAACTACGCATACCGCAACGGACGCAGAATATACAGTTTCGGCATGAAAGAAATATTTGACGTAATCGGTAAATCGGGAACTGATATACGTTCAATAGGTCATGGAATAGCATTTATTAAAAACGTCTTTGACGCTCCGCAATAATATTATATCACAATTGCAGGATTTTGCAAGAGAAATAAAATTTTTTTCGGATTGTATATTGTCCTGACCGCTGAAAAACCATATTTTGTACAGGTTATTTTCCTGTTCTTATATCAACATTTTATTTATATGAAAGGAGTCGTTTTTATGGCAAACAAAAAAAGCGGAAGAATTGCCGTTCCGTTTCTTCTCACAATTTTTTTCGGTCTGCTTATTATAGGGGGAGGAGCTTTCGGAATATATAATTATTTCGGATTCAACAAAGATGCACCTCTTGAAGAACCTACTCCCCGTGCGGCAGCAATAGTTACTGAGGAGGACAGTCACACAATGCTTCTGATTCTTGACGAACCTGACCAGAAGTGTTCGTCAACGTTCGTACTCATGCGTTCCAATCCGAAAGAAAAAAGACTCATGTTTATCGGTATTCCTACAAACACCATTTTCATAATCGACGGACAGCAGGAACACATCAAAAATTCATACGACAAGGGAGGTCCTCAGGCAGCAGTCAATTTTGTAAATCAGTGTTTCGGAATAACAGTTGACAGATACATGAAGTTTGATTCCGAGTCATTCAGAAAAGCGTGTGATATTCTCGGCGGTGTTACATACTTCGTCGAACCTGACATTGCGGGATTCAAGAAAGAGGGCGGAGAAGAATACCTCAACAGCCGTCAGATTGAGACTCTTGTGACCTACCCCATGTTCAACGGCAGGGAAGTACAGCGTGCATATACGGCAAGTTCAATACTTTCGTCAATGGTAAATCAGGCAGACGGAAAACGTATCGCCGACAATTTCAAGACAAGCTTTGATTCAATTATTAATATGGTCACTACAGATGTAACGTCAGTTGACTATAAAAACAGACAGTATGCAATAAGAAATATGTTTGAAAACGGTACTTCAATCGCAAACTTTCTTGTAATGGACGGTGAAACTTCAAACGATGACTTCATACCGTCAGAAACTTTCCTCAATGACGTAAAAGAAACATATTTTAAGGACTGATTGAATATGTATAAAAATATTTTCGATACACATTCACATTATACCGACAGTGCTTTTGACGGCGACCGTTATGAACTGCTTGACTCCATGCAGGAAAAGGGCGTTAAGTATATCATGCTTGCGTCAACCTGTACGGAGGATATAAAAGCAAATTCACTGCTTGCCGAAAAATATGACTATATATACACTTCGGCAGGCTTTCACCCCGAAAATATTGACGGTCTGCCCGAAAACTATATTGACATAGTAAGACAGGCGGTTTTGTCGGATAAAAAACTGAAAGCGATAGGCGAAATAGGTCTTGACTATCATTATGACGGTTTTGACCGTGAAAAGCAGATTGAAGTGTTTGAAAGACAGATTGAACTTGCAAACGAACTGAATTTACCCGTTATAGTTCACAGCCGTGACGCTTCGGAGGATACTCTTAAAATTCTTAAAAAATATTGTCCGCAGGGTGTAGTGCATTGTTTCAGCGGTTCGGCGGAAACGGCGGTTGAGACAGTAAAGCTCGGTATGTATATAGGCTTTACGGGAGTACTTACGTTTAAGAACGCAAAAAAGGCACTCCGTGCGGTTGACGCAGTTCCTCTTGAAAGACTTCTGCTTGAAACTGACTGTCCGTATATGGCACCTGTTCCGTTCAGGAGCAAACGCTGTGACAGTTCAATGATTGCTTTTACTGCGGAAAAGGCTGCCGAAATAAAAGGAATGTCCGTTCAGGAAATTCTTGATATAACCTGTGAAAACGGAGTCAGACTTTACAACATATAATATGAATTATCGGACAAAGGTGATTTTTTATGTATTATTGCTGTGGAATTACCGACAAAGGCGTTATGTCTCATAATGAGGACGCTTTTCTTATAGGCAGGAACGTGTGCGACAGCGGAACTTCCGAACAGAAGCTTGATGGTTCATTTGTAACTGCGGTATCGGACGGCGTTTCGGGTGAAAATTCGGGAGAATTTGCCTCAAGAATGTGCCTTGAGTGTGTTCGTGACATGGATTTTTCCGAAAGTACGGATATCAGCGGTTCTTTTATGGAAATTCACCGCAGGCTTACGGAGTACAGTATTCA
>JAGAQS010000122.1 GCA_017622635.1 Ruminococcus sp.
AGACATTTGTATCGGGTCTGAAGCTGAACAAGAGCAGTGCGAGCTTACGCGCCGGCAAGTCATTGACTTTAAAGGTGACCGTATTACCGACCGGAGCGACAAATAAAAAAGTAACGTGGAAGTCATCGAATAAGAAATATGCGACGGTGAACAGTAAAGGTGTCGTGACGGCGAAAAAGGCAGGAATCGGACATACCGTAAAAATTACTGCAACAGCGGCAGATGGAAGCGGAAAAAAAGTTGTATGCAAGATTAAGATAAAAAAATAGAAAATGTATGTGACGCACACCATATAGGTGAAATAAACTGAGAAAAGAATAGGAGTAGAGCGTGATGGGTGAAATGCAAAAGAAATGTAAAAGCAAAGTTTTTTATTCGATTTGTTGTCTGGTAATGGCACTGTTAATGGCCGGTTTGACTGTTTTGACAGAAGCACCGCTATCTGTGCAGGCAGCAGATACATTTGTAAATGAATATTCAGATATGGACGGACAGGGTGGATATATTTACTATATCCGAAGCTCGGAAAGCGGAACAGCATCGTCCATCTGGCGTATCAAAATCAGTACGGGAAAGAAGTCTCAGGTCGTGGCAGAAAAAAATATGATTCTTGATATGAGAGTTTTTACCACACATGTATATTACACGGTAGCGAATGAGGATAACGTGTGGGAAATCCGTTCATGTAAATTAAATGGAAGTGAAAAAGAAGCAATCTGTGAAGGTCGCGTGACAGATGTAGATGATACCGGTGTATACGGAACGAGAACCTACGAAGACGGAACGAGTGATTTTTTCCATATTTCGAATGAGAGCGGTGAAGAGAGAATTATTAAGAGCATGAACGCGAAGCAGAGTATGGAATATGTCTGCGGAATAGAGGGCGAGTCCTATTATTATTTGTATGACGGCGGAAAGGATAAGCTGTTCATTTATCGTTATGATTTGACGGATGAAAAGCTGTTGCGCATTGCGACAGAAAAGCGAGTAGTAAAAGATTCTTACGGTGCATTGGTTTTGAGTGATGCAGATGTGCTGAACGGAGAATTGTATTACAATTTCGGTTCGTATGAAGGAAGTGGTAATTTCTGGAACGGAACGATTCGAAAAATCACTTCTGCCGGAAAGAAAAAAACAATTGCAAAAAATACAAGTGAAGAAAAAATTGTTGCCGGAAAAAAAGAGCTGTATTTCCGCTCGTCTACAGGAAATGATTATAAATATAATTTAAAAACTGGTCAGAAGACAAAATATGCGTTAGAATTTCAGGCGGATGTCAGCTATACCATTATGGGTGACAAGACCTATATGGCGGATGTGTCAAATAAAAAGAAAATCGTGATTTCACGTTTTAATTCAGGAACAAAACGTGAGACACTGACACGTAATTTTATTACCATTCCGTTTACACAGAAGAAAAATGTGTCATATGCAGTGGACATAAAGAAAGTCGGTATTTACAATATGGTTGTAGTAATCGGAACGGACTTTACGAATATGGATTATGGATGGCGCGGCAAACGTGTCAGCGTAAACTGGTATGTGACCGATGGCGCAGGTACGGTACTTGCTTCGTTTAAATAAGAAAACAGTATAGGCACATGCCTAAGAATGACAAATACAAGAAAGGATGTAATTGAATTTATGTCAGATAATCAGGTACAAATGAAAGAAATTGAGACGCTTTTGGAACAGTACAAAACCGGAATGACTGCAGAACAGTCTGCGGAATTGCTCAAGAAAATGAAAGATGTGAGATTTATTGTTCCGGTTACATTTCCGCAGGATGATACACTGGAGGCGATGAAGGAA
>JAGAQS010000123.1 GCA_017622635.1 Ruminococcus sp.
CCGACTACTACAGTACCGCCTGTCATTCCGTTGAGGTCGATATTTGTTATACCGCTTTTCTGGAATGCGTTAGCACCGATTGTGGAGATTGTGCCCGTAACGTCAACGTTGAGTGAAGTACAGTTCTGGAAACACTTTGCACCGTAGTCCTCTGCCTTTATTGCGTTTTCACTTGCTGAAATACTTTTGAGTGAAGTACAGTTCATGAAACCGCTTTCCTCAATGATTCTGAGTGACGGGAGATTTATATTTTCGAGTGCGGTACAGTTTGCAAAAGTTTCTTTTCCTATAATGGAAATTCCTGAGATGTCACCGTCAATTGAAGTGAGTGACGAACAGCCCGAAAACAGACCGACGGGAGTTTTTTCCATGTTTTTGGTTTTTATTTTTATGGTCTTTGCCTTTGAACAGTTTGCAAAAGCGTATTCATCATAGGAATCTGAAAGGAGGGTGATTGCAGTCATTGAGGAACAGCCGTCAAGTGCGTGTTTGCCGACGGACGAACATTCACCTGCTTCAAATCTTTCCATTTTTGAACAGCCTTTGAAAGCTGAATCACCTATAATATCGGATTTAGGAATTGAAACGGTGTGCAGGCTTGAACAGTTGAGGAAAGCCTCTTTTTCAATTTCCGTTACGTCCATGTATACGGCTTCAAGAAGACTCTTACAGTTTTTGAATGAACCGCTTTTGATTTTTACGATATTTCCCGCATTGTAAACTGTTTTCAGTGCTGTACAGCCTGCAAAGCAGTTTTCGGGGATTCTTGTGAGAGATGACGGCAGGTCAGCCGAAACAAGTGACGTACAGTCAGCGAATACACCGCCTCCGAATCCTCTGCCTTCGGTTTCGTCTTCGGGAGTCCAGTCGTAAAGGCTGTTGGGGAGTCCTGACAGTGTTTTCAGTGCGGTACAGCCCTGAAAAGCACTTCCGCCGAGTGAGTCAAGAACGCTGTTAAAAGTAATTGTATCAAGAGCAGTACAGTTTCTGAAACATTCCATATCTGCCTGAATGGTGTTTTTTCCGAAAACAAGGTTGCTCAGACTTGTGTTGCCTTTGAAAACCGCCTTGCCGAGTGCAATAAGATTGTCGGGCATTTTTACTGATTTGATTGAAGTACAGTTTTCAAATGCACTGTCACCGATTGTAAGGATTTCATATTTTGAAACGTCCTTGCCGTACCATTCCGAAAAGAAAGGTGCTCCGAGAGGTGTTGACTTGAAAGCAGATTTGCCGACACTTCTTATATATTCGGGGTGAGAGAATGTAATGTTTGTAAGTTTTGTTCCCAGACAGAAACTGTCAGGAATTACGGGCATTTCATTTTTTACTATAAGGGTTTTAAGACCGCTGTTTTCAAATGCATTTGCACCTACAAACTTTACCGATTCAGGGATTGTTATTTCTGTGATATACTGACATTTGCTGAAAGCCTTTGCACCTATGTACTCTATGCCGTCAAGGTCAATGGTTTTAAGATATGAACCTGCAAGGGCACTTTCACCGATAACCGTTGCTGTTTCACCTGTAATTTCCGTGTTGTATTTTTCAGAAATATAATTTTTGACTTCTTCGGGAACGGTAATTATATCGTTCATGGTCATGTCAAGATTTGTTTCTTTCGGTTTAGCAAGACCTATACGGTATTCTTTAAGGTTGGTGACTGTTTTTCCCTCGTCCTTTGAAGTTACGGTTACTGAGTATATTGAATATGTATTACCGTTTTCAGCCTCCCATGAAGTATGGTCAACCGCCTGGTTGCTGTCGTCTTTTATTGAGATTTTAACCTGAGCGATTCTTGTTGTATAAACGGAAGTATCTGCATAAGGGTAATTATAGCTGTCTGCATATATACCGCCTGCGGTATCTGCTGCATAAGCGACAAC
>JAGAQS010000124.1 GCA_017622635.1 Ruminococcus sp.
CGTCAGTTTATTCAATGATATGGAGGTTGTTTATTATGGACAAAGAAGTTATCATTTCTGCACGTCATCTTAAAAAGGTTTTCGGCTCGGGTGAAAGCGAACAGGTGATTTATTCTGATTTTGACATTGACATTTACAAGGGAGATTTTACGGTAATTATGGGTGCATCAGGTGCAGGAAAATCCACCCTTATGTACTCTCTTTCGGGAATGGATAAACCGAATGCGGGTACGGTGACATTTTGCAGTACGGAAATAACAGGTATGAACAGTGACGAACTTGCGGTATTCAGAAGAAAAAACTGTGGATTTGTTTTCCAGCAGATATATCTTATCGACAAAATGAGCCTTATGGATAATGTTATAACTGCCGGAAGTCTTACCAGTAAAAATAAAAAAGAAATTATTGACAGAGCAAACAAACTTTTTGAACTTGTGAATATTCCACCGGCTACAAGAAAGAAAATGCCGTCCCTCATTTCTGGAGGTGAGGCACAGAGAGCCGGAATTGTCAGAGCCGCTATAAATTCTCCTGCTGTCATTTTCGGTGACGAACCGACAGGCGCACTCAATTCCAATAATTCCGATGCCGTTCTTGACGTTTTTTCAAAACTCAATGCAGGCGGACAGAGTGTGATTATGGTTACTCATGACAAAAAGTCCGCCTTTCGGGGAAATAGGGTCATTTACCTCAAAGACGGACAAATTTTCGGTGACTGCAAACTTGGTACATATTCCCCAGATGATACCGAGCGCACAAAAAAGCTTGAAAATTTCCTTGCCGAAATGGGGTGGTAATATGGGCAGTTTGATTTTGCATAATCTGAAAAAATCAAAGGGTTCTTTCGTATCTTTCGGAATCGTTATGTTAATAACAGCATTAATACTCAACACTGCACTTGTGCTTCTGTTTCAGACTTCCGATGCATACAACGCACTTTTTAACGAACTGCATACGGCTGAAATAAGCGCAGCTGTTCCCCTTGCCGCAAGCAATGACAGCATAGCTGAGGACTTAGCGGCTCTTGAAGGCGTGCAAAAAACAGACGAAAACGAAGCTCTTTTTGCGTCGGCGGCTTTGCAGGAATTTCAAGGTGCGGAGTTTACAATGAATACCTTTTTCTATCGCATAAGCGATGAAAGGGAGATTTCACAACATAGAATTTCGGAGGAAACAGAAACTGATGATGAAATGAGTGTTTATATTCCGTTGTATCTGTCTGAACTTGGTGGTTACAGAGTCGGCGAACCTGTCAGGTATATTATTGATGGCAGAGAATATAAATTCACTGTAAAGGGCATTGTCAGCGAAATGCAGTACGGCAATTACGGTACGGGATATATAGGGCTGTATCTTTCCAACAGTGCTTATGATAAAATTTTGAACGACGGCAATTTTACACAGGTAAGAGAGTACCTTATAAAAACAGATGAAAACGCCGATATTGCGTCCGTAAAAAAATCTGTCAGCAAACTTTTTAAGGACAAAAATATTCCCACTCTTACACTTATGGATAGCGTTACCTCAAAAAACAGCAGAACTATGGTTTCAAGTTCAATAGTGCTTTTCCTGACGGCATTTGCATTTATTGTAATGCTGGTTAGCATTTTCCTCAGCCGTTTTAAGGTCAAGAATACCATTGACGAGGAAATTAACGAAATGGGTGTGCTGAAAGGCGTTGGCTATACAAGTCATATGCTGATGTTTAGTCAAGTGATTCCCTATGTTATTGTCTGTGGTGCGGGGCTGATTGCAGGTGTTGCAATATCCTACGGATTGATTCCCACGATTGCCAAAGTACTTGCCGTTCAGTCGGGTTTCTCATACGCTCCGAGATTCGATATTGCTGCGGCTCTGATTACCGTGATAACGATTCTTGCGGTGGTGTTTGTATTTATCCTTACCGCTGCGGGGAAGATAAAAAAGCTTGAACCTATCAACGCTATACGTGGCATTGACCCATTGCAGCCCACACCTAATAACCGTTTTCCCCTTGACACTTCAAAAGGCTCAGTCGGCTTGAATTTGGTACTGAAACAGGCGAGTTCATCGGCAGGAAGAAACGTTCTTCTTTTTGCGGTAACTTTTATACTTATGGCACTGCTTGCGTTTACAAGCGTACTATTTTATAATGTGAATATACGTCCCGAAAACTTTCTTACAACTCTTTCCGAGGAACTGCCCGACATCAGGGTGAAAGCTTCGGAAAACAAAACGAATGAATTGCTTTCTCTGATTGAAAAAGAAAATGTCAGGGCGGTAAAATATGGGGTTTCTTCTATGGAGTATGCGGACGGAAATATTCCCGTGATCGTCTGCGAGGATTTTTCAAGTCTTGAAAATGATATTATGTACAAAGGAAATCACCCGACGAACTCCGACGAAATCGCAATAGGAAGTGCCTTTTCAGATGACTTTGAAACAGGCGATAAATTCACACTTAAACTGAATGAAAAAGAATGCAAATTTACTGTTACAGGCTTTATTCAGAGCGTTAACAATAACGGACTTATTGCGGAAATTACCGACGGCGGGTACACAAAAATGACCGGTTTATCTTTGGATACATTTAATCTTTATCTTGATGATAATACAGATGTTTCTGAATATGTTCAAAAGCTGGAGGACGATGATACCAGCTGCATTGCAAGTGTAAGTAACGCCGCAAAGGAAATGGAAAGTATGCAGATGATTTATTCGTCGCTTATTAC
>JAGAQS010000125.1 GCA_017622635.1 Ruminococcus sp.
AGGCGGACGTTATGACAAACTTATTTCTGAGTTTGGTTATGATATTCCTGCGGTTGGATTTGCAGTAAATATAAACGCAGTGGCAAAAGTGATAGAGAAAAACGGTATTCTTCCGGTAATGCCGAAAACCGACGCTGTTGTACATGCGGAAGATGGTTTTGAAGTTACCGCACTCAAATCCGCACAGATACTGCGTGAACAGGGTCTTGTTGTTGAAATTGCACTTTTCGATGACCTCGAAACAGTAAGAAGTTACGCAAAGGAAAAGAAAATCCCGAAAGTTGTTGTAATAAACAGTAATGACATGGAGGCGGAAGAATGAACAGACCAATAAGAATAGCTCTCACAAAGGGCAGACTTGAAAAAGATACAGTCGGTCTTTTTGAAAAACTCGGCTTTGACTGTACTGCAATTTACGAAAAGGGCAGAAAGCTGATTCTTCCCGTTCCCGACGGAAATCTTGAAGTAGTACTCGCAAAGGCAAACGACGTTATAACATATGTTGAACACGGTGTTTGCGATATGGGCGTTGTCGGCAAAGATACCATAATGGAAATGAAAGGCAAGTTTTTTGAACTTGTTGATTTGGGCTTCGGTCGCTGTAAGTTCGCACTTGCAACCAAAAAAGGTTACGACTTCTACAGCGGTTATGGTGTCAAGACAATTGCTACAAAGTACCCGAATGTTGCAAGAAGTTTCTTTGAAAAAAAGGGCATGGATACCGAAATAATAAAAATTGAGGGTTCTGTTGAACTTGCACCGCTTCTTGAACTTGCAGACGGTATTGTTGATATCGTTGAAACAGGTACAACGCTTAAAGAAAACGGTCTTGAAGTTATTGAAGATGTTGCACCCATTTCAGCCCGTCTTATCGCAAATACCGTAAGTCTCAAACTTAGAAGAACCGAAATAGACAGACTTATTACACTTATAGAGGATAACCTGTAAAATGAAAAAGATTTATGCTGACGGTGTTGCTGAAGTCGCATTACTTGACGAACTCAGCAAAAGAGCCGGTGAAACAAATAAAAAAGTTACCGAAACAGTCACGGCTATAATTGAGGACGTAAAGGAAAACGGTGACACTGCCGTAAAAAACTATACGCTTAAATTTGACGGAAATCTTCCGCAGTACTATGAAGTACCGAGAGACGTTATAAACGATGCACTGACAGAGGCAGACCCCGATTTTGTGAACGCACTTCTCAACGCTCAGGAAAATATCGCCGATTTCCACAACAGACAGGTTGAACAGGGTTTTATAAATCCGAAGGAAAACGGCGTTATTCTCGGACAGAGAATCAGAGGTCTTGAAAGAGTGGGACTTTATGTACCCGGAGGAACTGCCGCATATCCGTCCAGTGTACTTATGAACGCAATACCCGCAAAAATTGCAGGTGTAAAGGAGATTATAATGGTAACTCCTCCGCTTAAAGACGGTACACCTAACAAGGACATACTTGTTGCCGCTGCCATATGCGGAGTTGACAGGGTATTCCTTTCGGGCGGAGCACAGGCTATTGCCGCTCTCGCATACGGTACGGAAGAAATTCCGAAGTGCGACAAGATTGTAGGTCCGGGAAATATTTTTGTTGCAACAGCCAAAAAACTTCTTTACGGTGTTGTTGACATTGACATGATAGCAGGACCAAGTGAAATACTTGTGCTTGCCGACGAAACAGCAAACCCGAAGTTTGCCGCAGCTGATTTGATGTCACAGGCTGAACACGATAAATTAGCGTCTGCAATAATGGTTACAACAAGTGAAAAGTTTGCTGATGAAACAATCGCAGAAATAAACAGACAGAAAGAATATCTTTCAAGAAAAGAAATAATTGAAAAGTCACTTGACGATTATGGTGCTGTAATTATTGCAGACAGCCGTGAAAAAGCAGTTGAACTTGCAAACAGAATAGCACCCGAACACCTCGAAGTACTTATGGAGAATCCTATGGAATTGCTCGGCAGTCTCGATAATGCAGGTTCTGTATTTCTCGGACACTATTCAAGTGAACCGCTCGGTGACTATTTCGCAGGTCCTAACCACGTACTTCCC
>JAGAQS010000126.1 GCA_017622635.1 Ruminococcus sp.
AATCAGATATACCGCCGTCAAGAAGTTTCTTTCCGCCTATCTTTACAATCCTTGAAACCAAAGGCATTGACGCTGATGCCCTTATCCATTCAAGCTCGTTATAGTCGGCTTTGGCACACTTATGATATACGGGTTTTCCCGTTTCAATATCAGTACAGACAACATAAAATTCCATAGGTGATTTGCGAAACGTTTTAAAATCAAAAACGTCCAGTTTTTCGGGAATTTCGTGATAGCAAAATTCAGCACCGAAAATATCACCCGTTTTCAGCAGTGAACGCATACTACAGAAACGGCTGTCACGGCAGAAACGTGTATTATAGCGTATAACACGCCCCGACTGTTCTGATTTATAGTTACAGCCGAACGCCGCACCTGCCGAAACCCCTACAGCACCGTCAAATTTTATCCCGTTCTCCATTAAAACATCGGTTACTCCTGCGGTGAACATTCCACGCATTGCACCGCCTTCCATAACAAGTCCGTATTTCATTACAACAAGTCCTTTCAGAAATTTACTGAAATATATTATATTATCTTTCACAAAGTTTGTCAATACACAATATAATATAAAATCATCTTACAGAACTGCTCAGCGACTGACAAACTCACGAATTGCCTTTTCAACCGTTGCGTTAAGTGTCATATTGTGAGAAGTTGCAAAATCCGCAAGTGTGCGGTGCAGTTCGGGAGAAATTCTTACATTGAAATTTCCCTTGTAGACTTTCTGCGGTTCTGTACCGTTTTCCGCACACATTTCAAGATAATCGTCAACGGCTTCTTCAAAGTCCCTGCGTAATTCTGAAACACTTTCACCCTCATATGATACAAGCCCGTTAACCCCTGCAACTTTTCCGAACAAAATATTATCCTCGGAAGAATATTCAACCGTTCCTGTATAGCCTTTGTACTCCATAACGTTCATATTTTTCAATTTACACCCCTACTTGAGAGAAAATACAAAATAAAATTTTCTGAAATTATTATATTATCTTTCACAAGGTTTGTCAATACACAAAAAAATATTCCCCGTACTGAAACAGGGAATATTTACATAAAAATTATCTTACACCGAAAAGAAGTTTGTCATAGGTCGGGAAAGGCCAGTATTCTTCAGATGTAATCTGTTCAGCCTTGTCGGCAGGTTCACGGAGAGCGTCCATTTTCGGAAGAAGTTCGTCACGTACAAATGCCGACGAATCAATAGCATTGTCAATCTTTTTAAGTTCTTCAACTGCTTTTTCGAGTGACGCAACCGCACCGTCCATTTCGTCAGTAAGTGCAGAAAGTTCACTGACAAGACGTGTTTCGTATCTGCATGAACCCATTCCCGACTTTGCGGCAGCCTGTGAGGCAAGGTCTGCTGTAAACTTTGAAACAGCGGGAAGTATCTGTTTCTTAGTCATGTCAATCATTGTCTGTGCCTCAATATTTACGGTTTTTGTGTAGTTTTCAAGCATAATGTCACATCTCGAAGTAATTTCGCTTTCTGTGAAAATACCGTGGGAAGTAAGCATTTCAACGTTTTTCCTGTCAAGAATTTTTGGCATTGCGTCGGCGGTTGTTCTGAGATTTGAAAGACCTCTCTTTTCTGCTTCTTCAATCCAGCTGTCATCGTAACCGTTGCCGTTGAAAATGATTCTCTTGTGTGACTTTATGGTATCTTTGATAAGGTCATGAAGTGCGGTATTGAAATCGTCAGCCTTTTCGAGAACGTCCGCAAACTGTTTCAGAACTTCCGCAACTGCCGCATTAAGATGTATATTTGCACACGAAATACTGTTCGACGAGCCCAACATTCTGAACTCAAATTTGTTTCCCGTAAATGCAAAAGGTGATGTTCTGTTTCTGTCGGTTGTATCCTTGCTGAACTCAGGAAGAACTCCGACACCAAACTGCATTGTCTGTTTCTGTCCGCTGTCATACGGAGTATCGTTTTCAATTGCGTCAAGAACGCCTGAAAGTTCGTCGCCGAGGAAGATTGAAATAATTGCAGGCGGTGCTTCATTTGCACCAAGTCTGTGGTCATTTCCTGCCGTTGCAACGGAAAGACGCAACAAATCCTGATAATCTTCAACTTCCTTTATTACTGCCGAAAGGAAAAGCAAAAACTGTGCATTTTCGTAGGGAGTTTCACCGGGGGTAAGAAGATTAACGCCTGTATCGGTCGAAATAGACCAGTTGTTGTGCTTGCCCGAACCGTTCACGTATGCAAACGGCTTTTCATGTAACAGACAGACAAGACCGTGTTTCTTTGCGACTTTCTGCATAACTTCCATAGTAAGCTGATTGTTGTCGGCAGCGATATTTGTTGTTCTGTAAATGGGTGCAAGTTCGTGCTGTGCAGGAGCAACCTCGTTGTGCTTTGTCTTTGCAAGAATACCGAGTTTCCAGAGTTCTTTGTCGAGGTCTGCCATATAGTCCGCAACCCTCGGCTTTATCGAACCGAAATAATGGTCTTCCATTTCCTGACCTTTCGGAGGCATTGCACCGAAAAGCGTTCTGCCTGTCATAATGAGGTCTTTTCTCTGTTTGTAGAGTTCTTCGGGAATAAGGAAGTATTCCTGTTCAGGTCCTACGGAAGTCTTTACACAACGTACATCTTTGTTTCCGAAAAGCTTCAATATTCTGAGTGCCTGAACGTTGAGAGCGTCCATTGAACGCAGGAGAGGTACTTTTTTGTCAAGTGCCTC
>JAGAQS010000127.1 GCA_017622635.1 Ruminococcus sp.
CAAGAAGTTCTTCCATGTTCTGAAACTGACGTATATCACGGCTTTCACCGCCGAATTGTAATTGTTTGTCGGACAGACCACCGAGAACCAGTCTCCAACGGTTTACGGCAGTCTGTGAATAATTATCGGGAGTATTCATTCAATAAAAAACTCTCCTTTCGTTTGTATTGTAATCTTAAAAGCTGAACATTTATTCCGTTTTTTATTATAACATATTTTCATATAAAATTCAATATATTTGCAAAAAAAAATAAAACTGCCGTTAAAAAAACGACAGTTTTTTGTTATCAGTGGTGAACGGAAAAAATACCGCATAATTTCGGGATACACACTTCAAGTACCGCACAGTATTTATCAATAAGAGTTATAACATAACTTTCCCTGTATTTCGGTAAATTTATTGTTAAAGGGAACATATGCTTTTCTATAATATCACGTTCAAGGGGGGTTATATCCGTAAGGTGTTCGGCATTTCGCAACGCAATGAGCGAATGCATACGGCTGTGTGAAAACTGCCCCTTTTCACGCATTGAATTGTATTCCTTACGGTCATAATAGAAAAGGTCGTGAAGAAGTCCCGCACGTGCGGCAGAACGGGCATTCAGTCCGAGTTTACGGCAAAGTGCGTAACTATAATAAGAAACATTCAGACAGTGCTGAAAACGTGTTGTTGAAATATGGTGCGTAATATCTTTAAGCGGTTCAAGTTCGCAGGAATTTATAATGTCACATATACAGTCATAGTACTCACACAGCGAGAGGTCTTTTTTTGAACATATAGCTTTAAGCATAAAATGCCCCCTGTTCACAGATTTAATATAAATTTATTATACACTCATATTTTAAACAAGTCAATAGTAAATTTATCGAAAACCGGATATTCCGTCAATTATTTCGGGACTGAAAATTATTTCCAGACCGTTCAGTCCGTAACTTCCGATACAGAACGACATAAAAAGACTTTTTCCCATAAAATAATTATATCTGTCATAACCGTCAAAGAATGTGTCAACGGAATTTTCAGCACCGAAATTCTCACGGATTTTTTCAAATCTGTCGCCGAATCTCAACGAAAAACCGATTTTTTCAAGAATATTGTTACAGAAACCATACCCGTCGGGTGATATTTCAATAAAACTTAAAGCGTCAAGAAAATCATTTCTGTTTTTTCTGAAAAAAACAATCTTACAGCCGATAACTTCCGCATATCCCGAAATTCCCGAATAACTGAAATCATGTTCATACGTGACGGGAACACCGTCCAGTGACGACAAATAAAAACTTCTGTCCATTATTTTAAAATTTCTTCTATCCTTTCAATCTCCGAAACACTGAAATCAAGATGATTTATACATTCGACATTCTGTAAAATCTGTTCGGGACTGCTTGCACCGACAAGAACAGTAACAACTGCCTTATTGTGCAGTACCCATGATAAAGCCATCTGAGAAAGCGTCTGTCCCCTGCTTTGTGCGACGGAATTAAGTTTGTTAAGTTTTTCAATCATATTTCCGTCAAGCTGATTTTTCAGTTTTTCCTTGTTGTATGCCCTTGAATTTTCGGGAACACCCTTTAAATATTTATCCGTGAGAAATCCCTGATACAAGGGTGAAAATACGGCAAGTCCGAAACCGTTTTCAACTGCATAACCGTCAAGACCGTCGTTTTCAATCCAGCGGTTTAACATGGAATATGACGGCTGATTAATTATAAACGGTGTTTTCAGTTCTCTGAATACAGACATAATTTCCGCCGTCTGTGCCTTGTTGTAGTTTGAGATTCCGACATACAGGGCTTTACCCTGTTTCACGGCATTGTCAAGTGCGAGTGCCGTTTCTTCAACGGGTGTTTCAGGGTCGGGAACATGATGATAAAAAATATCAACATAATCAAGTCCCATTCTTTTAAGGCTCTGGTCAAGCGACGCAGTAAGGTATTTGCGTGAACCGTTGCCGTCACCGTAAGGACCTGCCCACATATCATAGCCTGCCTTTGTGGAAATGCACATTTCGTCACGGTATTTTCTCATTCCTCTGTCGAGGATATGCCCGAAATTTTCTTCCGCACTTCCATAAGGAACACCGTAATTATTGGCAAGGTCAAAGTGCGTTATTCCGCAGTCAAACGCCGTATGTACCATTTTTTCGGCATTGGCGAAACTGCACGAATGTCCGAAATTCTGCCACAGTCCCAGCGATACGGCAGGAAGTTTTAGACCGCTTTTCCCGCACCTGTTGTAAATCATTTTTTCATAACGTTTTTCATTCGGTGTATACATAATTTAAACCTCCCGTTTTCCTGTTACACATTCATAAATAAGTGATTTTTTATATTCTTTAAGTTTCTTAATAATTGCCTGTTTTTTTTCAATAGCTGAATCTATTGAGGAACATTTTTTATCGAGATAATCGGCAATTTGTTGTTGTTCTTCAAAGTTAGATAAAATTATCTTTATACCTCTGATAGTTTCCATAGAAAGACTTGGCTGTGCAGATGCTTTTGCTATTTTAAAAATTTCGCCTTTACCTGCATAAGAACCAATATAATACATTAAATATTTTTCTGATAATATTTTTTTAAATTCACCACGAATCTCAATTTTAGCAACATTAGG
>JAGAQS010000128.1 GCA_017622635.1 Ruminococcus sp.
CTTAGCTTTCTTTTCGTTGTGGGCTTTCATAGCTTCGAGACCGCCCATTTTCTTAATCCACTTGAATACCTTACCACATATATAAATACCATAGCAGGGGGGAGTATTGTAAAGTGAATCGTTGTCAGACTGAATCTTCCAGTTCATCATAGTAGGAGTGCAGTCGAGTGCAGGACCGTCTGCTATTAAATCTTCACGTACAATTACAATCTGAACGCCTGACGGACCAACGTTTTTCTGTACACCGCCGTAGATAACACCATACTTTGTAACGTCAACGGGTTCTGAAAGGAAACATGAAGAAACGTCTGCAACAAGTTCTTTTCCCTTTGTGTTGGGGAGGGTCTTGAACTTTGTACCGTAGATAGTGTTGTTTTCACAGATATATACATAGTCTGCATCTTCGGGAATGTCAAGGTCAGAACAGTCGGGAATATATGAAAAAGTCTTGTCAGCGGAAGAAGCAACCGCAACAGCTTCACCGTATTTCTGTGCTTCCTGATATGCTTTCTTAGCCCACTGACCTGTAATAATATATGCAGCCTTTCCGTTCTTCATGAGGTTCATGGGAACGCCTGCGAAAAGAAGTGATGCACCGCCCTGTAAGAAGATAACCTTGTAGTTATCGGGAATATTCATAAGGTCACGTAAATCCTGTTCAGCTTCCTTGATGATAGCATCATAGGCTTTTGAACGGTGTGACATTTCCATAACGGACATACCTGTACCCTTGTAGTCAAGCATTTCGTCAGCGGCTTCCTTAAGTACTTCTTCGGGAAGTACGGCAGGACCTGCACTGAAGTTATAAACTCTGCTCATTTAAAAAACCTCCAAAATATTATATAAAATGAATTTGTATTATTATACATACTAATTATACCGTTTTTTTCAAAACAAGTCAATATATACCGGAGATTTTTCAGAAAATGTTTCCCGTGGTTTACCGTAAGAGGCTGTTAAAGAATATTGTATCCGAAAGCTTCATAAAAAACTTCTGCCATTTGGTCATAATTATGAGGATAAGCGTTATCGCATTTTATTATTTGAATATCACCGTTTTTATATATAATGCGAATACAAGTATAAGGCAAATCATTACCTCCGTGTCTTGTTTTATAAGACTTTTTCCAGTTAAAAAATCTACATGAATTAGCTTGTTCTAAAAAATATTCAGCATCTTCTTTTGAAAAATTTCCGCTGGAAAACTGATTATCATTATTAGTTCGATTAAGATATGTATAATTATATGTAACTAAATTTTTGTCAAAATCAATAACATATTCTCTTACAGGACAGCCAAATCCGCTATATTTTGAAACTTCAATTATTTTTATATCATCTATACTTTTTTTAGGTATAAAATATCTTGTAGCAAAAATAACAGGTATAATTATAATTAAAAATATTATAGATATAGTTGCTTTTTTCTTCATATATCTCCTTAAATTTGAAAAAAGACGCACCCGAAAGTACGTCTTTGATATTGTCTTACTTTACTTCAACAGTCCAGCCGAAAGTATCTTCAATTCTGCCCCACTGAATACCTGTCATTGTATCGTAGAGCATCTGTGAGATGTTTCCGATTTTGTTGTCATTGATTTCCATAACCTTGTCGTTCCATTTGATGTGACCTACAGGGGAAATAACTGCCGCTGTACCTGTTCCGAAAACTTCGTTGAGCTTTCCTGCGTCATATGCGTCTGCGATTTCCTGAATAGTGATTCTTCTTTCTTCAACTTCAATGCCCTTTGACTTACATACTTCTATAGCAGACTTTCTTGTGATACCGGGGAGAATACTGCCCTGTAACATAGGTGTGACAACCTTGCCGTCGATTACAAAGAAGATATTCATTGCACCGACTTCTTCTATGTACTTCTGTTCAACGCCGTCGAGCCAGAGAACCTGAGAATAGTTCTGTTTGTGAGCTTCGTCCTGACCGATAAGTGATGCTGCATAGTTACCGCCTGTTTTTGCGTAACCCATACCGCCTCTTACTGCACGTACATATTTGCTTTCAACATAGATATTGACAGGGTTGAGACCACTTTCATAGTAAGCACCTGACGGTGAAAGAATAATCATGAAGTAGTACTGAGCGCCCGGTTTTACGCCTAAGAACGGGTCAACAGCAAATATGAACGGTCTGATGTAGAGTGATTCGCCGTCCTTTGAGGGAACCCAGTCCTTTTCGATTTCAAGGAGTTTCATAAGGCACTGCATACCGAGTTCTTCGGGGAGTTCGGGAATAACAAGTCTTTCGTTTGATTTGTTGAGTCTCTTGAAATTTTCTTCGGGACGGAAAAGCTGAACCTTGTTGTCTGCTGTTCTGTAGGCTTTGAGACCTTCAAAAACCGTCTGACCGTAGTGGAGACACATAGCAGAGGGGTAAAGTTCGATAGGACCGTAAGGTCTGATTTCGGGGTC
>JAGAQS010000129.1 GCA_017622635.1 Ruminococcus sp.
AAGAAGTATAAGGAAAACGGATACACCGATACATATTAAAGTTATTGTATTTATGTGGGTGTAGATTTTTGAAACTTTCGTCAGTACACCGTGACTCTGTAATGAAGAATATTTATAGACATCACAGTAATTTTCAATAATACGGTAAGCACTGTCTGTAGTCTGCTGTAGTTTTTTGTTATACGTTTCGTCTTTTTCATAACCGTTTTCGTCGGCGTAACTGCTGAAAAATTCTTCTATACTGTTTTCAAGGTTCTGATTTTTCGGAACTTCAACCGTTGTCGGATTTCCCGAATTAAGAGAACTGAACAGCGATTCCGTGTACAGATTTATTACACCGCTGAGATAATTTTCGTCAAGAGCGTTCATATAGATTTCGGACGGAACACCTGTCGTGTTGTACTGGTCATTGAAGTATTTTTCCAGTTCGTTGTGAACAGATGCACTGATATTGTTTTCTTTTGAAAGGGCAATGCTTTTTTCTGCCGTTACGTTTATATTTATAATGAGCGTAAGAGCGGAGGCAATAATAGTAAAAACAAGTATTACCGAAATAATAAGAGAGGGGAAGTATTTACTGAATTTTTTCATTTTACTGCACCTCCCCTTTATAGAACTGTTTTTCGGTAAGTTCACATATTACGCCTATTCGGTCATCTGAAGAACCGAGTACATTCTTTTTGCAGGTATAGAGCGTTAACTTTGTTTCTTCGGACGGAACAACATATTTATTATCTGTTTTTTTAAATTCAATAAGTTCCTTTACTTTATATTTGAATTGTCCGTAATTGGTGTTTACCGTTATTGTATCACCGACTTTAAGGTTGCTGAGTTCCGAGAAAAAAGTGTCTTCGTGGGCACTTATTACGGTATTGCCCTCCTCACCTATAAGAACAGAACCCGACGACTGACACGCTCCCAGTTCAAAAAGTTCACGGTCACTGCCCCAGTAAACAGGTACATCAACTCCGAAAGCGTCACTTTTTATAACTGCGTAAAGTTCGGCAAACTGCGGGCGTATAATTTCACCCGTTTCCTCCGTTTCACCGCTGTAGTCGCTTACAATTTCATTTTCCTTTACAACGAGTCCCCTTGTACCGTCGGGAGTTATTTTGAGGTCGTCCATAAAGGCGAGGTTCATATATACTTTTAATTTGTCACTCGGTTTTATCATTACCGCAAGAAAAATGCCGAGACACAGAAAACATACAATAAACGGTGTTATTATATGAAGTGCGAGACCGCTTTTTTTTGAATTATCTTTCATTTTCGTCCCCGTTTCTCTTTAAAAATCTGTATGCCACGGCAGTAAGAACACCTGCGAAAGCAATAAGTCCTGCCGAAACCGCAAGAATTCCCCGTCTGTCGTATCCCGTATCTTCAACAATAACACCTGCGTTTGCCATACCTATGAGTTCGCCCTCATCGTTTCTCATTGCAAGGGAAACGTTGTCGTCGCTGATTTCTTCGACACTCACGTTTATATCGAACGTTTCGGCGAATTTTGCCATTGAATCCACATATTCCGCTTTCTGTTCAACGGGAAGCTGTTTCAGCATACTTTTACGTTCTTCGGGGGTGAGATTGTCATAAATAATCTGCTGTTGTTCGGGTGTAAAAGTACGTATATAGTTCATTTTTTCGTCATAAGACATATTTATGAAATCTTTTGCGGAAATTCTTGTGAACGTTGAACCGTCAGGATTCTGGAGTGTAACTCCTCCGCCTGTTTCGTTTGAGTTGTTCGGATTATCGGCGGGAGTTGTACCCTGACTGCCGTTGTCGGACGGAGCAGGCGGGGCGGTGGTAGTAGTGGTGGTAGGGGGAACAGTCGGAACCTGAGGAGCTGTCGTAAATATGGCGTTTGACTCATAGATTTGCTGTATGGCATAATCGAAGTCCGCAGAAGTGTATTTTTCAGGGTGTGCATAATATTCATTGTACCCCTGCTGTATCATGTCCTCAGAGTAACCACATTCACGTGCAACTCTCGCAACGTCGTCAACCGTTGTGGCATATGCCGACAGTGAACACGAAAGAACACCGCATAAAGCCGTTACTGCTGCTGCCGATTTTATAAAACACTTTTTCATTATAACATAACCTCCGTTTTTTATATTAATTATATCGTTTTTTTTATGTGATGTCAAGCAAAACTGTTATTTCCCACGATTTTCAGCGTTATATCACATATTTTTTACATTTTCAACAAATTCGGTTTTACAATAAAGTAAAAAAATATATTTTTTAAAAACCTCTTGACTTATCTGTTTTTTTGTGATATAATGTTGTAGTAAATTTAAACGCCGCTGTGGTGGAATAGGCAGACACAAGGGACTTAAAATCCCTCGGGGTAAAACCCGTACCGGTTCAAGTCCGGTTAGCGGCACCATTGAAAGAATGTCGATTTTACGGCATTCTTTTCTTGTTTTCTGACTGATTTGGTAGAAAAGTTTCTTGTGTATGAGCTTTTTTCTACCGGATTTCTACCAAATTTTCTACCAAAATCGCTGCTTTTTTCAATTTCACTTTCATTTTTGGTCTTAGCACAAAAGATTTTTATCCCCCGTGTCAAGTTGACTTGATTAACTTTTTTTTACTTTTTTTTATAATGCCGCCGTGGTAGAATGGGTAGACGATCGGCACACTATTATCGCAGGTTCTCAGGTTGAGGACTTGCGATTTTTTTCGTCCTCTGAACCTTTATCATGGATAGCCTGTTCCGTATCTGTACTGTCTCCACCCAACACTTTGGCGATAGTCTCCGCAGACTCCACTTTGGAATGAAAGTCGAGGTGACTATAAAAATTGGCTGTAACATTAAATGTTGAATGTCCAAGCCACTCCTGGATCGCCTTCATGGATACTCCGTTTGCCAGCAACAGACTGGCACATGAATGACGAAGATCATGGAATCGAATGTGTTTGAGCTTATTTTTCTTAATGATGTACTTGAAGTGAGTAGTTACAAAGTTTGGCGTAATCAGCTTACCGAAGTTGTCACGGCACACAAAGCCGTCATATTCCCTGTCAAAGTCTTTACCGAGGAGCTTCGAGTAGTATTCTTCAAGGTTTTTGCGTTCTATTAGCATCTGCTCAATATGAGGAATCAAGGGAAAAGTTCTTACACTGGACTCAGTTTTAAGCTGATTTTCGACAAAAATCATTTCTTTGCCGCCGCCATAAGTGCTGGAAACCTTACGGCGAACCGTGAGTTTCTTTTCCTCAAAGTTGACGGAATCCCACTTCAAACCAATAATCTCGCTCTTGCGAAGTCCGTAGTAGGCTGCAATATGTACCACAAGTTCAAGTCTATCGCCCTTGAATACTTCAAAGAGCTGTTCCAACTCGTCCTTGTTGTAGAAATTGGCTTCAAACTTCTGGATTTTCGGCAGTTCAACCTTATCTGCGACGTTTACATCGAGCATATCCATTTTTACAGCATATTTTAGTGCTTTGTGGATATTGGCATAGTAATGCTTTACCGAATTGCCCGAAAGACCGCTGTTGAACTTATCGTTATAGAACTGCTGAAGCTGTAAAGCTGTCAGGTTGCCAAGAAGAAGATGCGGATAACGCTCGTCAAAATAGTTTTTGATCCTGGTAATATAGCGATTGTAGCTTTCATAAGAGGTTCGTGCGATTGTCGGTCTGATTGTTTCAAGCCAGTAGTCAAGAAATGCTGTGAACTCAAAACTTGTCTTGCATACAGCATCATCACTGAGAACCTCCTCGCTGAGTTCTGTCTTTTCCTTTGGGGTTTCCTTGACTTTTGTTAAGCTGCCTGTGAGAAACTCCTCATAGAACTTTGCTACTATTACGTTCACCTTTGCTGTCAGTGCTTTATAAGAACAGTCAACAGGCAAATCGGTTGT
>JAGAQS010000130.1 GCA_017622635.1 Ruminococcus sp.
CAGGAAAAAAGGAACGTCCGCACCGAGTTTTTCAGGTGAAATAATTTCTTTGCCCGTCAGTTTTGAAAGACAGTACAGAACGGCGGCAGCGTCGGAACTTCCACCGCCCATGCCTGCCTGTGAGGGAATACCTTTTTTTATATGTATTCTGCAACCCGACTTTATATCATGCTGTTCAAAAAAATACTTTGCTGCTTTGTATGCAATATTTCTTTCGTCGCACGGTATGGGGTCGGAATCTGCAAACTGTTCAGGCACTTCGCATGATATACTTATATCGCCGTCCGTAAGTTCAACGGTTACCTCGTCGTAAATTCCGACAGTCTGGAAAACGCTTTCAATGGAATGATAGCCGTTGTCAAGTTTTCCTGTAACGTCAAGTGCGAGGTTTATTTTTGCGGGTGTTTTAACTTTCATGATGTTCACCGTTTATTTTTTTGACGAATCTTTCAATACGGTTCATTGCTTCCATAAGATGTTTGAGTGAGTAAGCATAGGAAATACGCACATAACCCGCACCGCTTTCACCGAAAGCACTTCCCGGAACTACAGCAACTTTTTCTTCATATAAAAGACGTTCGCAAAATTCCTCACTTGTAAGCCCCGTACTCTTTATACATGGGAATGCATAGAATGCACCCTCAGGGTTGAAACAGGTAAGACCTATTCTGTTAAATTCGTTTACAAGATAACGACGGCGTGTGTCATATTCGTCCCTCATCTTTGCAATTTCGGAATCGCAGGAATTGAGAGCTTCAACAGCTGCGTTCTGGCTTATGTATGGACTGCACATAATGCCGTACTGGTGAATCTTTGCAATCTGTGATATAATGGGTTCGGGTGCGGTGACATAGCCGAGTCGCCAACCTGTCATTGCGTAAGCCTTTGAAAAACCGTTCACATAAATAGTACGTTCTTTCATACCGTCGAGTTCGATTATTGACGTATGTTTTCTGCCGTATGTAAGTTCGGAATAGATTTCGTCCGAAAGAACCATTATATTTGTATCACGCAGAAATTCTGCGATAGGTTCTAAATCTTCCCTTGTCATGACTGCACCCGTCGGGTTGTTGGGGAACGGCATGATAATCATTTTTGTACGGTCTGTAACTTTGTCCTTGAAGTCGTCAAGAGTAAGCTTGAAATTGTTTTCGATTCTTGTCGGAACGGGAACGGCAACACCGCCCATAAGTTCAACAAGAGGGGCATAGCATACGAAACACGGTTCTACAACAAGAACTTCGTCACCGGGGTCAACTATTCCACGTATAGCAAGGTCAATTGCTTCCGAACCGCCTACAGTGACTATTATTTCATTTTCGGAACAGTATTCCACACCGCATTTTTTCTTTATTCTGTCACATATAGTTTTTCTGAGAAGTTCGATTCCCTTGTTTGCCCCGTAAACTATCTGTTTGCGTTCAAGAACCTGTATAGCGGCTTTACGTATTATCCAAGGTGTCGAGAAATCGGGTTCACCTACGCCGAGACTTATAACGCCCTCCATAGTTTCGGCAATATCAAAATACTTTCTTATGCCTGAGGGTTTTATTTTTTTTATTTTGTCCGAAAGGACTTTGTCGTAATCTATCACGGTTAACAGAGTCCCCTTTCGTCAGTTTCTTCACGGTCAATGAAAATACCTTTTTCCTTGTATTTTTTGAGAATGAAGTGGGTAGCGGTTGAGATTATGCCGTCTATGGTTGAGAGACGTTCCGAAACAAACAGAGCCACATCTTTGAGGTTGTTGCCCTTTACCTCAACGGCAAGGTCATAAGCACCTGACATAAGGCTTATGCTTTCAACTTCGTCATACATCATAATGGTTTTTGCTATGTCGTCAAAACCGCAGTCACGCTGTGGTGTTACTTTAAGTTCTATGGTTGCGTAGACGGTTGAGTTGTCATAAAGTTCGTCGTCAACTATAACGCTGTAACCTTTGATAATTCCTTCATTTTCGAGACGTTTTATTTCTGCTTCTGCTTCTTCTGCCGTAACTCCGAGTATTTCGCCGAGTTCGGTACTTGAAATACGTGCATTCTGCTGTAAAATTTTTACGATATCTTTCATAGAATATCATTCCTTTCGTAATTAATCAATGTTAATAAAGTATGGTTTTCTTTTTTTAAAATAGCACAGGCAGGTGAACCCTGCCGCCTTAGCGGTCTCCACGCCGTCAGCGACATTTTTTCCTATATCTTCAACAGTGTGTGCGTCAGAACCTATTGAAAGCACTTCACCGCCCAGGTCTCTGAAAAGTTTTACATATTTGAGACACGGGAAAACGTCACCGAAACCCTGTCTTATTCCTGAAGTGTTTATTTCAATGCCTTTGCCGTTTTGTGCGAGAATACGGAAACTTTCCGCTATAATCTCATCAAAACGGCTTATATCGGGATTTATATTGTTTCTGCACTTCATGTAACGCAGACAGTATGTAAGATGTCCCAGTACGTCGAAACAGTTCATTTTGCATAACCGATAAACTTCATTGAAGTATCTTTCAAGCAGGTTGTAAATTTCGTCGGTTGACATATTTTCATAATCTATATAATAGAAGTCCTTTTCACCTTTAAGCTGGTGCATTGAACCTATAATAAAATCAAGTCTTTCGTCGGCAAGTATTTTTCCGGCAACTTCAATATCCTGTGTTGCCTGTCCCATTTCGATACCGCAGATAAGATTGAAATTTTTGTATTTTTCTTTCAGTTCGGTAACAGCATTCAGTGAATTATTAAAATCTTCCGCATAGTTGAAGTAATCAAAATTATCCGTATCTGAATAGTGGTCTTTTTTATACCATGTACTACATTCACAGTGGTCTGTTATGGCATATGCCGACAGCCCCATATCAATAGCTTTTCCGATACAGGCGTTTATATCCGCTTCTGAGTCCATTGAAAACTGTGTATGTGTGTGGCAGTCAATCAGATTCATTGAAATCACCGTCCTTTTTTTCTTTAGACATTATTATATCACAACAATCAGATATATGCAAGTTTTTTTTATTATAATAATATTGAAATCCATTTCGGAGTGTGGTATAATTATGATATAATAATATCAACGGAGGTTTTTTTGATATGAAAGCAGTTGTAACTGTAATAGGCAAAGACAATGTCGGCATACTTCACAAGGTGTCGGGAATCTGTACGGAGTACAATGCAAACGTTCTTGAGGTGACACAGAGTGTACTTCAGGATATGTTCGCAATGATTATGCTTGTGGACATTTCCGCAATGTCAGCAGATTTTTCACAGCTTGTTGACAGAATGGACACTCTCGGCAAGGAACTCGGACTTTCAATCCATACAATGCATGAGGATATCTTTAACTCAATGCACAGCATATGATTCAGAAAGGAAGTCCGCAAATGCTTAATGTATATGATATACTCGAAACTATAAGAATGATTCAGGACGAATGTCTTGATATCAGAACAATCACAATGGGAATTTCACTTCTCGACTGTATCGACACCGATATAGACAGGGCTTGCGAAAAGGTCTACAACAAAATCGTTGACCGTGCAAAGAATCTTGTTCCCGTAGGTCAGCAGATTGAAAAGGAGTACGGTATTCCGATTATCAACAAGAGAATTTCCGTTACTCCAATAGCAATGCTTGCGGCTGCGTGTCCGAATCAGAACCCTGTCAAGTTTGCAAAGGCACTGCAACGTGCAGCCGATACCTGCGGTGTAAACTTCATAGGCGGATACTCTGCACTTGTACACAAGGGATTCAGTGCGGGTGACATGGCACTTATTCAGTCGATTCCCGAAGCACTCGACGTTACGCAGAATATATGTTCCTCTGTGAATATCGGCTCTACAAAGTCGGGAATAAATATGGACGCTGTAAAGCTTATGGGACAGATTGTAAAACAGTCTGCGGAAAGAACGGCAGACCGTGACTGTATAGGACCTGCTAAGCTTGTTGTTTTCTGTAATGCAGTAGAAGATAATCCGTTCATGGCTGGGGCATTTCACGGTGTGGGCGAGCCTGACTGTGAAATTCATGTAGGTGTATCAGGTCCGGGTGTTGTCCGTTCCGCACTTACAAAATATCCTGATGCTTCAATAAACGAAATAGCCGACGTAATCAAAAAAACGGCTTTCAAGATAACACGTATGGGACAGCTGGTCGGTGCAAGGGCTTCAAAAGAACTCGGTGTACCGTTTGGTATAGTTGACCTTTCACTTGCCCCCACTCCCGCTATCGGTGACAGTGTGGCACATATCCTTGAAGAAATGGGGCTTGAAATGTGCGGTACTCACGGCACAACTGCCTGCCTTGCAATGCTCAATGATGC
>JAGAQS010000131.1 GCA_017622635.1 Ruminococcus sp.
CTGTATTTCACAGGAACAGATTGAATCAAAACTTTCGTCAATAGGATATAAATACAGTCAGAAACAAAACCGCTTTATCTGAACAGGAGGACAAATATGAAAACATTGTTAAACAGATTTACTGCCGTTATATCTGTGTGTGCGATTGCATTATGCAGTACGGCTTTCAACGTATCGGCAGAAGAGGCAGACGATGAAATAACAATAACTTTTGACTATACGTCAGACGGTGCGACAATAAAGGACGATTCCACACTTGCCCCGATAACAACAAAACCAAATTCGTCAATAGTAATTCCCGAGGGTTCGCCGAAACGTGACGGATACGCTTTTTCAGGCTGGACGTGCGACGATATTCATGCGTATATATACGGTGATGTATTCCGTTCACCCGACGGAAATGATGTCACGCTTAAACCGATATGGGTTGAAGAAAATCAGGAAACAAAATACAAGGTTGAATATGTTGTCGAAATAGACGGTGAACTTGTCGATACCTCCGAAACGCTCCCCGAAAGAGAATACTATTCGGGACAGATTGTAACCGTTCCACTTATGACTTACAACCGTGATGACGCTGCACAGTTCGGCTGGACCGACGGCACAAACACATTCGCAGGACAGGAAAAATTCATAGTTCATGACCATGATGTTACACTTACTCCAAACTGGCATAAAAAATACAAAATAACATATACAGTCGGCGATGTTGACCGTGTAACAGGTGCTACGTTCATGGAATATGAACAGCCTGAAAAAATTCCTACGGGACTTCAGGCAGATACACGTTTTTCACGTAACGGCTTTAAAATCGCAGGCTGGCTCTGTGATGACGACGACAAAGTTTATTCAACAAATTTTCCCACATATATCATGCCGAGCCATGATGTAACATTCACTGCCGTATGGGAAGCAAAGGAATACAACGTCGTTTTCAAGCAGGACGGTAAATCTTCCAACAATATTAAAATAAAAGGCAAAACCGACACCGAAATAATCACCCCCTCCGCTACCATAACACAGGACGGTAAATACCTCGCAGGCTGGAAAGATTCCGACGGTACTGTTTATCCCGTCGGCAGTCCGTATATGATTAAAGGTGCAATAGCAGGTGCAGGAATAGTACTTGATGCCGTATGGGAAGAGGGTACACCGCCCGAAACTACCACCACTGCAACACAGCAGACCACAACACAGACCACTACTACAACCGTTACTGATACCCCGTCAGATATTGCTTACGGTGACGCAGACGAGGACGGCAGTGTAAATATAAATGACGCTGTAATGATTATGCAGTCAATCGCAAACCCCGACAAGTACAAGTTGTCCGAACAGGGCAGAAAAAATGCGGACGTTGTTGACAACGGCGGTGGCATAACAAATTCTGACGCACTCGCTATACAGTATATCGAATCAAAGACAATAACAGAACAGGATTTACCCATGACTACGGAAAAACTTGACTCCCTCGCAGTCTGAACATTAAAAAGAGAACGTGCAGACGTTCTCTTTTTTTACATAATTCCCTCTGTAAAAAGTTTTACACCTATGATTATAAGTACAGCACCGCCGACGATTCCCGCCTTTTTTCCGTAACGGCTTCCGAAACGGTTTCCCACTGTCACCCCGACAAGAGAGAGAAGAAAAGTTACAATTCCAATCACAGAAACAGAAAGTACAATATCAGAATTTTGTGCGGAAAAAACTATCCCCACCGCCATAGCGTCGATACTTGTCGCAACCGCCAGTAAAAAAAGTTCCCTGATGTTGATACGGTAAACGGCATCTTCCGTACTTTCCTCACCGAAAGACTCGATAATCATTTTTATACCGATAATTCCGAGAAGTATAAAAGCAATCCAGTGGTCAAACTTTGCGGTAACATCTGAAAAACGTCTGCCGAGAAAGTACCCCGCAAGTGGCATCAATGCCTGAAACACACCGAAAAACAGTGCAGTCAGAAACGCTCCCGAACGGTTTATTTTCTTCATTTTAAGACCCTCACAGACCGACGCAGAAAAAGCGTCCGCCGAAAGTCCAACCGAAAGTAACAATAATTCTGCCGTATTCATAAAAAAATCCTCTCCGCAATTATTTTTACAATAATTATATTGCAGAGAGGATAAATATATTACAGTTTGTACTCCATTATATAGTCGTCCATGACAAAACCGTTGCCGATATCCGTCACGACAGAATCAATAACTTCAAAACCTTTTTTCTTATAAACGTTTACCGCATGGTCATTGTGCTTGTTTACGGTAAGATATACCGACGTTTTTCCTGCCTTTTCAGCCTCCGAAAAAACACGTTTCAGCATTTCCGAAGCAATGCCCTTTCCACGTCTGTCACTTTTCAGATAAAGCTTACTGAGGAAAAAACGGCTGTCCTTTTCAGGTTTTACGGCTATATATCCGCACAGACCGTCATTGTCACTTACCGCAAAATAACAATAGTCCTGATTTGCGACCTGTTCTTTCATTGCGTCGTACGACTGGAACTTTTAAACCATATAGTCAATCTGTTCTTCCGAAAGAATCACGGGAAAAAATTCGTGCCATATTTTTTCGGCAAGTTCCGCAACGTCACGGAGTTTTCCGTCAGTTTCAACCCTGTTTATACTAATCATAAACAATCAGTCCTCGGCAGGCATTTCCCAGTTGTGATAAACATTCTGAACGTCGTCATTGTCCTCAAGATGTTCAAGCAGAAGATTCATTTTCTTTATATGCTCCTCATCTGTAAGGGTTGTATAGTTTGCGGGAATCTGTTCAACTTCGGCAGATATTACGTTGTAGCCCTTTTCAGTGAGACCCTCACGGAGTGCGTGAAGATTTTCGGGACTGCACTCGATTTCAACAGTTTCTTCGTTAACGTCCAAATCGTCACCGCCACAGTCAAAAACGTCTTCCATAACAGTATCTTCGTCAAGACCTGTATTTTCAAGAATAACTATTCCCTTTTTGCTGAACATGAACGAAACACAGCCCGTTGTGCCGAGATTTCCGCCGAACTTGTCGAAATAATGACGCACATCGCCTGCGGTTCTGTTCTTGTTGTCCGTAAGACACTCAACAATTACGGCAACACCGTTAGGACCGTAACCCTCATACACCATGTTTTCGTAATTGTTCTTATCTTCACCGCCTGCGGCTTTCTTGATAACCCTTTCAATATTGTCATTGGGAACGTTGTTAGCCTTAGCCTTTGCGATAAGGTCACGGAGTTTACTGTTGTTGTTTGGGTCAGCACCGCCCTCCCTTACGACAACCGTGATTTCACGTCCGATTTTTGTGAAAATTTTACCTTTCACTGCGTCGGTAGCTTCCTTTTTACGCTTTATATTGTTCCATTTTGAATGACCCGACATTTTTTCATTACTCCTTTTTCGTTAAAATAAATGTTAGTCTGTTGTGTTATAATAATAGTTTTCGTTAGATGCTTTTTCAATACGGCTCATTTCGCTGTGCTTTTGGTCATAGTAGTCAATAACGGCTACAATTGCCGAACCTACAACAAATCCCGCAACAAAACCGAATCCCGCACCTTTCCAGAAAACAGGGTTTTTACGGACTTTAGAAGTCTTTTTAACCTTTACAGGTTTTACTTTTTTCGCTTTGACTTTTTTCATAACTCAATCACTCCTAAAAAATAAAATTAAAAATCAGGCAAAACATTTTTCATCATAATACCGAACAATTCGTTTATCCTGTCATTTCTGCCGAGAAGAAACAGATATCCGAAAAGAGATTCTATAGCCGTTGCCCTGCGGTAATCGACGGCTTCGGCGTGTTTCGGTACGGTGTTACCCGTCGCATTCCGTCCACGTTTCAGAACGGCAAGTTCCTTTTCGTCAAGATTTTCCGCCGTGACATCATAGACGGACGACTGAAATTCCGCACAGACAAGCTTTATTTTTGCCGAATGAAGTTTTGCAACGGGCATATTTGCCATACGCAGTAAAAAATCCCTTACAAG
>JAGAQS010000132.1 GCA_017622635.1 Ruminococcus sp.
CTGTTGAGGGTCGTTTCAACACAAAACAAAAGCTTGCCCGTCATGTACATACAAATATGGCTAAAGCCTCCCTTAATATGATGACTCATTCTATTGCTTCGGATTTTGTACGTGACGGGATTTATGTTTATTCATGTGACCCCGGCTGGGTGTCAAATCAGTTTCCACCCGCTTATGAAATAAGTGTCAATTTTAAGCCTTATCTTACTTATGAAGACGGTGCAGTCAGGATTCTTTTTCCGATTATTAAAAATCTTAATGAGGAAAAAATTAAAGATTACGGTATGTTTTATAAAGATTACAAAATTATTGATTATTGAGTGAATAGTAAATAAAGTCATTTAGCGAATGGAAAAAATGACTTTATTTTTTTCAGGAATATTATAATCTTATAATAATAGTTATACGAACTGTTGAGAAAAAATTTATCAAAAATAAAAAAACTAAAAAGAAAAGAACTAAACCCCGACATTATATAACATAATAAAAAACCTGCACAAAGTACAGGTTTTTAAAATTATACTATCTTAACATAACGTTCACTTGAAATAACTTTCTCCATAATCTTAACCGGAGTAATCTCACCGCTTACAGCCATGTCAAAAACAGAAGGGGAGAATCCCGAAATAAGAGCCGTTCCCGTTTCAGACATAGTGACGGGCATATTCGATTGTCGGCTGTTAACATTCCAGAAAATAACGTCGGGAAGCCTATAGCCGTAATTTTCATATTTCTTCTTCATTGCATTAAAAAGTGGAACACTGTTTCCTCCCTCTATACAATAATCAAACTCCATATCTGATATTATATAAATCTTTGACGGCATTTCTTTCTGAGGAAGTTTATTTTTAACTGCTGTTTTGAGAATAAGGCTGAAAACTGCTTCAAGGTCTGTATTAGCCACTTCACGGAAACGACGGCAATAATTTACTTTTTCAAATATGTCCCTGCCTTTGATTTCAACAAGTTTTGGCGTTTGTGAGAATGTTATGAAGTGATTTGCAAATTCGCCTTTATTATGTTCCGCAAAATATATGCCGAGAGAAAGAGCAACGTCTATTGGTCTTGCGTCATTACAACCCCATGTCATAGAACCTGAACCGTCTATAACTGCAATGGCATTTTCGTCATTATCGGCATAAACGGGTAGATTGTTCCATGTTGTATCAAGAGACAGTCTTTCTTCATCTGTTGTTTTGCCGTCACAGCGTCGTATAATTTCATACGGATAAAGAACGGAAGTATTGAGTTTTACTTCACCTTTCTGTACAGATTCAAGATAATCTGTATACCGTGTACCGTCATTTCTGATAAACGCTTTTCTGTACTTGAACATTGCACAAGACGGTTGTTTTGAATAGTCAAAAGTATAGTCCGAAACTCTCAGACGGTTTTCTATTATATCAGTATACTTTCTAAGAGCCGAAAGAGTCTGTCTGTACTTTTTTTCACTCATGTTCAGGAATTTTGCCATAGTTTTGCCCAAAGCTCTGGTTTTTGCCGATGACGCATTGACCGACGGCAACCACTTGGCAAGAAGTGAAACAGGCTGTTTATTTTGCATGGCGTTTATATCTGCATTAAACTGTTTCTGTATCTCCGAAACAGCTGTTTTTTCACATTTAGTGCCGATAAGTATCAAGAGGTCGTCAAAACGTCCGTATTCGGCAAAGAAAGGTATATTTCTGTTTACCGCTTCGGGTGCAAACTGTGAAAGGGTTTTCATAGCTGTTCTGAAAAATCTTCTTTCACCGAGTCCGCCTCTTGCATCTCGTGCATAAAAGATTATTTTCATTGTTTTTGACGGGTTTTCCGTATAAGCCTCAATAACTGAGCGTGCGATTCTTTTTTCTTCTGCGTTACGCATTGCACCTGCTCCGAAAAAAAGGTCAAGACAGCACGAACCCGTTGAACTGTGGGTTAAAGCACCGTTTTCTGTATAGGTGAGATTTGTTTCTTTTTTCAAAAAATTCAGCATATGTAAAAACCTCTTTTCTTTTTCACGGCTTATTATATATTATGGTTTTCATATATAAAGTTTGCTGTAAAAGCCGTTCTGGTTGACAAGGCACGTAATCAATTCACGTTATCATATTAAAAGTATGAGCGTTTTTTTATTGCTGTAAGTGCCTTTTGGACACGGTACAAAATGATTTTTCATGACTTTTTTCAGAAATCTATGAATATTGCTGTATGTACCGTTAATTAAAGTGTCATGGTTCTGTCTTTATCAGAGTGCCTGCAAGCATCGCCCAAGCGTTCTCTGTCCCTTCAAAGAAAAATTGCTGTCTGAACCATTCTGCTTTTTTTCACGGCTCTTTATAGATTTACGGCGTTTACTTAATTAAAAGCAACCCTCCGTCGTGACAACTCCATAATATTATTGCTGTCAGAGCCGTTCCGTTTGGTATGTACAAAGTATAACACATATTTCCGGAATAATCATATAAAAAAATCTGCGAACTTATATTATACCACTTGA
Organism: Ruminococcus sp.; assembly: GCA_017622635.1. Lineage (GTDB taxonomy): Bacteria > Bacillota > Clostridia > Oscillospirales > Ruminococcaceae > Ruminococcus. The sequence continues at coordinate 2,483 of JAGAQS010000132.1, forward strand.
AACATATGTAATTTTCTGTTATTATTATATAAGTAAGAAAGGAAGTGCGGAAATGAGTGGTTTTTCGGAACTTATAAAAAACTTCGACAAGACAAGGGATTACATACGTGACTTTTTTATATACGGTTTCAAAGTGAGAAACGATTTTGAACGTAAAAGCCTGCGTACTTACGACGACGAAAAAAGACGTATTGAAAGTTGGTTCGGTAACTATGTAAAATATGACCGCTCCGAAAGAGGACAGAAAGTTTCAATCACGGTTGACAGCGGAAGTATTTTTAGAAATCCGCTTTATCAGGCGTACCGTTCAAAAAGTTTCACCGACAATGATATAAAACTGCATTTCTTTATTCTTGATGTACTTCATGACGGCAAAAGTTTTACACTTAAAGAAATAATTGAAGATATGGACAAAAGTTACAATCAAATGTTTGATGTACAGACTATAAGAAACAAACTGAAAGAATATGTGCAGGAGGGAATAGTAATTACAGAAAAAAAAGGAAAAATCGCTTATTTCCGTTTATCAGGTGACAGGACAAACCAATTTTTAAAAAGCTACAACGGTCTTGTTGATGCAGTGA
>JAGAQS010000133.1 GCA_017622635.1 Ruminococcus sp.
GAAAATATGTGAGGATTTCCGCCACCGTGAGTGCAGAGAACCGACTGTAAGTGAACTGTCGGAGATTTCGGGCGAATCCGAAGAAAACGTTTCGGAGGCACTTTGTGTCAGTCAGCCGTTGTTGTCACTTACTGCATCGGACGACGATGAGGGACAAATAGATATACCGTCAGAAGCACCCGACGAAGCAATTGTTGACCTGCTCGCACTCCGTCAGATTATGGCAAAACTTGAAACAAACGACCGTATATTACTTGAACTGCGGTATTTCAGAAATCTCACGCAGTCAAAAACCGCAAAGGCTCTGAATATGACACAGGTTCAGGTGTCACGGCGTGAAAAAAAGCTCCTCACACAGATGCGTAAGGAACTTCTGGAATAGTTTTCAAAATATAAGGTATTCTATAACGGAATTTGACATCAGAAAACCTTTCGGTGTCAGTGAAACGGATTTACCGTTATAGCCTATATATCCCGACTTTATAAGTTCGGGAATTTTTTTTGTTATCATGTCCCTGTGTTCCGGAACACTGTCAAGGTCAAGACCCTCTTTCAGCCTTAAACGGAGCATGGAATATTCCTCAAACCCACACGGGTTTTCGTCTGTTATTTCAATTTTCTGAACGTCACTTTCAATAAAGTCACAAAGATTTCTGCCGACTGCAAAACGTTTTCCGTTGTTGCAGGAATGGGCAGACGGTCCTATTCCGATATAGTCGGAACATTTCCAGTAACGGCAGTTGTGACGGCTCTCAAAACCTTTTTTTGCAAAATTTGACACCTCATACTGTTCAAAACCCTTGCTTTCAAGAACCCTGACCATTTCAAGATAAATCTCCGCTACTGTGTCATCATCGGGCAGACATTTTTTTATTTCGTCACAGTCAAAAGGTGTCCCCTGTTCTGTTTTGAGAATGTAAGCCGAAACGTGCTTTATTGGCATATCTGTCACACGTTCAAGGGTGTACCGCAGACTTTCCGCCGACTGTTCAGGCAGTGCAATAATAACATCACATGAAATATTTTCAAACCCTGCCTTATATGCGTCATATACAGACCTTTCCGCACGTTCTGCCGTGTGGATTCTTCCGAGAAAAGCAAGCTCACTGTCAATCATTGACTGCACACCTATTGAAAGCCTGTTTATACCTGTTTTGCGTAATTCCGAAAGTTTTAAAAAATCAACGGTATTCGGGTTTGTTTCAAGTGTTATTTCGGCATCTGCGGACAGACTGAAATTTTTTCCTGTTTCGTCAAGTATACGCTGTATCTGTTCAACGGACAGCAGTGACGGCGTTCCCCCTCCGAAATAAACGGTGTCCGTGATGCGTTTTTTGTCGGAATAATAACACAGATTACGTATTACAGCATCAACGTACTTTTCAGAAATGTCACTTTCATACGATACGGAATAAAAATCACAGTACAAACATTTTTTCACACAGAAAGGCACATGAATATAAATTCCGAGTGTATCCATTAATAGTTAAGTCTTATAGCTTCCTCCATTTTAAAACAGAAAGCATTGACAAGACGTGGCACAAGAAACATTGAAAGTATAATTCCCGCAACTACAAATATTTCATAGTTGACATCACCCACAGCAAAATTTTCGGGGTGAAGATAAGTGTATACAACTCCTATTATACCGATAATGCTGTATATTGCGTTGAATACAGTAGCACCCTTTCCGTTTACACAGCGTGTACCGCAGTTTTTACACTCCCTGCCCTTTGAGTTCATCTGACCTGCTATAGCCTTTGTGAACGGATTGAATGTTTTTTCACCACAATGGGGACAAGTATATATGCTCATAATTTTTTATCCTTTCTTTTCCGTAAGCGGTGTAAGTTTTTCCGCATATTCAGACTTTTCGCAAAAATTCCTTTCGTCTGCACGTATACGCCTCTGGTCCGATTTCTTTACTTTTTTCCGTGTGAAAAATTTCTCGGCATATGCTGTACAGCAACCAACCGCCAGCAATGAAACAATTATCAATAAACCGTCAATATCAGAACATCTGAAAATCACGGCAACAAGCAGAATCATTATAACGTACATTGTCGGCGTTATACTGTAAACCCAGTACCGCAGACGGTGTATGAACTTTCCTGCATTGCGGATATCTGAAGTAACGGCAACAATAACGTCCGTTATCAGCAAAACAGTCGAAAACAAGAGAACACCATAACAAATTATATTATCAATCATTTTCGGCATTTCCTCATGAATCAAGTTTCAGAACACTCATGAAAGCCTCCTGCGGAACTTCTACCGTTCCGAGCTGACGCATACGTTTTTTGCCCTCTTTCTGCTTTTCAAGAAGTTTCTTTTTACGTGTGATGTCACCGCCGTAACACTTCGCCAGAACGTCCTTACGCATAGCCTTAACCGTTTCACGTGCGATTACTTTACCGCCGATTGATGCCTGTATAGGAACTTCAAAAAGCTGACGGGGTATATTTTCCTTTAGTTTTTCGGCAATCTTCCTTGCTCTGCCGTAAGCCTTGTCGGTATGGATAATAAATGAAAGTGCGTCCACTATATCACCGTTAAGGAGAATATCAAGCTTGACAAGTTTTGACGGCACATATCCGAGCATTTCGTAATCAAACGACGCATAGCCCTTTGTTCTTGATTTCAGAACGTCAAAGAAGTCGTATACAATTTCATTCAACGGCAATTCATAGTGAAGATTAACACGTGTGTCGTCAAGATACTGCATATCCTTGAAAATTCCACGCCTGTCCTGACAGAGTTCCATAATATTTCCGACAAATTCCGACGGTGATAGAATATCAGCTTTTACCATAGGTTCTTCGGCTGTCTGAATAAGTGCAGGGTCGGGGAAATTGGTCGGATTGTCTATATACTGTACTTCACCGTTTGTCAGTGTTACTTTATAAATAACAGACGGTGCGGTTGTGATAAGGTCGAGATTGTATTCACGTTCAAGACGTTCCTGAATTATTTCCATGTGAAGAAGTCCGAGAAAACCGCATCTGAAACCAAATCCAAGTGCAACGGATGTTTCAGGTTCAAAGGAAAGCGACGCATCATTCAACTGCAACTTTTCGAGTGCATCACGCAAATCGCCGTATTTTGCACCGTCTGCGGGATAGATACCCGAAAACACCATAGGATTTACTTTTCTGTATCCGGGCAGTGCCTCATCACACGGATTGTCATTATTTGTAACGGTATCGCCTACACGTGTGTCGCCTATGCTTTTTATAGATGCGGAAATGTAACCAACTTCACCGGCTTCAAGACTGCCGTTGTTTACAAGGTTTGTAGCGTCCATAAATCCTGCCTCAACAACGGTAAACACAGCACCCGTTGCCATAAGACGAATATTATCACCGATTTTTACACGTCCCTCTTTTATTCTAACATAAATAATTACGCCCTTGTATGAGTCATAATAGCTGTCAAAAATAAGTGCTTTAAGAGGTTTTTCGGTATCACCCTGCGGTGCGGGAATATCGGTCACTATTCTTTCGAGTACTTCCTCAATGTTAGTACCCATTTTGGCTGAAATTCTCGGTGCGTCCATAGCAGGTATACCGATAACGTTTTCTACCTCACTGCATACTCTTTCAGGGTCGGCAGACGGCAGGTCAATTTTATTTACAACGGGAACTACTTCCAAATCGTTCTCAATTGCAAGATAGGTGTTGGCAAGAGTCTGTGCCTCGATTCCCTGTGATGCGTCAACAACAAGTATAGCCCCCTCAC
>JAGAQS010000134.1 GCA_017622635.1 Ruminococcus sp.
CCCGACGGCGACAAGGGACGTGTGGAGGACGCCAATATAATTACGGGAAAACTACGTATAAAAACAGACAAGTCGGAAGTTCCCGTAATTCTTGACAGAAGTGAAGTAAAACTGCTCAAAGATGCGGAAATAAAGGTAAACCGTGAAGAACTCAAAGCACTGAAAAATCTCGAGGGAAAATGATGATAAAAATAAACTACGGAAAAATACTTGACGACAAACTTTCGGAACTTGAAAAAAGCGGTGAAAAACCGTCGCTTTTACTGCACGCCTGTTGTGCACCGTGCAGTAGTCACACGCTTGTTTATCTTGAAAAATATTTTGATATAACGCTTTACTTCTGCAATCCGAACATTTCCCCCGAAAGTGAATTTGTATACCGTCTGGAAGAACTGAAAAGACTCGTCCGTGAAATGAACCTTGACACGAATGTAATTGAAGAACCCTACGACCCCTCACCTTTCTACGAACTGGCGAAAGGTCTTGAAACACTCCCCGAACGCAGTGAAAGGTGTCAGAAGTGTATAGCGTACCGTCTGCGAATGGCAGGGGCAAAGTCGAAACAGCTTAATTGTGATTATTTCACGACAACTCTGACAATAAGTCCGCACAAGGACTGTACTTTTATAAATGAATGCGGTGCGGAAATTTCAGAAGAATGCGGTGTTGAATATCTTTTTTCGGACTTCAAAAAACACGACGGCTACAAACATTCAATAGAACTTTCAAAACAATATAATCTCTACAGGCAGAATTACTGTGGCTGTATATACAGTAAAATAAATTCACGGAAATAAGGTGATTACATGGCAAAGGAAGTAAAAACAAACGCAATGCGTTTTCTTGAAAAGAACAAAATAGACTATACTTTTCAGACATATCAGTGTGACGAATTTATTGACGGTGTTCACTGTGCAAACGCTCTCGGTCAGCCACTCGGCGAAACTTTCAAGACACTTGTTGCACAGGGAAAAACAGGAAATTATTATTGTTTTCTGTTGCCCGTCGCAGAGGAACTTGACCTGAAAAAAAGTGCGAAAAGCGTCGGTGAAAAATCCGTTGCACTTGTCCACGTAAAAGACATAACAAAAATAACGGGCTATGTACGTGGTGGCTGTACACCGATAGGCATGAAAAAACAGTTTGTAACGGTAATTCACAATACTGCCGAAAATCTGCCGTTATTCTACATAAGCGGTGGAAGAATCGGCACACAGATACGTCTTTCACCTGCCGAACTCGCAAAGTCAATAAATGCAAAGTTTGAGGATATTATATTATGAACAAAAAAACAGAAGGAATTATCCTGATATTCATATTGGTTGTTGGCGTTTTGACTGTATTCTTTAACTCCGACGATGAACCCGACGAACTTTCAACATCTCAAAGTTCAATTGTTGAAACTTCCGTTTCAGAAACAGAAACTATTCCCGAAACAGAACCCGTAACATACACAGATGCAGTTACAGAAACAGAAGCCGTTACCGAAAATATCACAGAACTGGCTACGGAAATTTTTTCCGAAGAAGCAACGGAATATTTCACAGACGAAAATAATTATGTCGAATATCATTTCCGCAATGAAAAACTTCTCAATCAGCATTTTGAAAAACACGGCAGTGAATTTTATGACGATTTCGGTTATCAGAATGAACAGGAATACGAAAAAGGTGCAAGTGACGTTATAAACAGTCCCGACGCACTTTTCAAGACAGAGGCAGAGGACGGCGACGGTATTTATTATATAGAACAGACAAACGAATTTGTCGTATTGTCAACCGACGGCTATATAAGAACATATTTCAGACCGTCGGGAAAAATCGACTATTTCAACAGACAATAACAAAAAATATATGTCATAATATGATATATTATAAAATTTCATGTCAAAATTACCAAATCAGAAAAAGTTTTTTTGTTGGTTTTTACCTATCTTTATAAAAAAATATAGACAAACAACGCAGAATAAGGTATAATGAATAGTATATAAATCCGGCGTCCGTATGCCGTAAATGCGGAAAACCGCACTTTTACCCGTGCGGATACGGAGCATACAATGAGAGTTATTACAGGTATTGCAAGGGGAAGAAGACTCATTGCACCGGAAGGTCTTGATGTCAGACCCACAACAGATAAAGTTAAAGAAGCTGTTTTTTCGGCTATACAGTTTGAAATTGAAGGTACTTACGTACTCGACCTTTTCGCAGGAAGCGGACAGATGGGTATTGAGGCACTGAGCAGAGGTGCGGAA
>JAGAQS010000135.1 GCA_017622635.1 Ruminococcus sp.
CCATAAGTCTTTTGTTTCCGCAAAGAACGTCACAGCCGTTAAGTGATGCGGATATTCCACGTCCTGCGAGTTCTTTTGAGTTGTCGGGGTCTGTGATTTCAACTGAATTTTCATGGCAGTATCTTACTATACTTTCGGCTACAGGGTGCGTTGACAGCTGTTCACATGAGGCACATATTTTAATCAAACTTTCGGGTGTCATGTCACTGTATGGCTTGATTTCGGTGACTGTGAAACTTCCGTCTGTGAGTGTACCCGTTTTGTCGAAAGCGATTGTTTTTACTTTGGCAAGTACTTCAATTGCCGAACCGCCTTTGAACAGTATACCCAGTTTTGAGGCGACTCCTATTCCCGAAAAGTATGCAAGCGGTACACTCAGTACCAATGCACACGGACAACTTATTACTAAAAATGTGAGTGCGGAATATATCCACTTGTTCCAGTTTCCCGTTATGAGTGACGGAATTATTGCGGTGAGGAGTGCCGTTATAATTACTATAGGTGTGTATACTTTTGAAAAACGTGTTATAAAGCGGTCTATCTTTGGTTTTGATGCGGAGGCGTTTTCAACAGCCTTTGCGATTTTTGCAATCATTGATTCTTCGGCAGACGCAGATGCACGGAGTGTGAAACTTTCTGCAAGGTTTATACAGCCTGACATTATTGTGTCACCTTTGCGGACTGTAAGCGGAATGGGTTCACCGTTTACTGCTGACGTGTCTATTCTTGACTCGCCCGATTCAACAACACCGTCAACCGCCGTCCGTTCGCCTGCCTTTATACGCAGAATGTCACCGACTTTTATATTTTCGGCAGGTGTACGGACGTATTCACCGTTTATAAGAACATCTGCATAGTCGGCTTTAAGACTTGCAATTCCTGTTATTGCCTTTCTGCTCTGTGAAACGGCGTAATCCTCAAAAAGTTCTCCTATACGGAAAAAAAGTACAACCCCCACCGCTTCGGCATATTCACCAAGTGCGAACGCTCCGATTGTTGCGACGGTCATCAGAAAATTTTCGTCAAACAGGTTTCCTGAACCGATATTTTTCACAGCCGATTTTATTACATTGAATCCAAGTATAAGATACGCCGAAACAAAAAGCAGTAGAGAAAGTATTTTTATTCCCGTGAATTTTTCCGTAAGAACTGCCGAAATAAAAAGTATAATTCCGACGGCAAGCGGTATGATTTCACGGAATTTACTTTCTTCCTGTTCCTGACTTTCTGTATTTGTTTCGGTTTCTTCAAACGGAATTATTTCAACACCTGCTTCAACCGCCTGTGCAAGCACGTTCATGAGTTCGAGTGTATCTTCATTAAATTCTCCCGTCACCGAAAGCTTTTTCAGTGGGAAATTAAGTACAGCCGATTCTATACCCTGCATATCGGCAATAAGTTCTTCTATTTTAGAACCACAATGGGCACAGTCAAGATTATTTACTGTGTAGGTTTTTGTCATTAAAATCAGTCCTTTCATAATATGAATACTTGTTCATATGTTTAATATATCATATTTTTTACCTGTTGTCAATAGTTATGAGAAATTTTTTCTTTATTTTTTTCTGTAAGTATGTTATAATGGTGTACAGAACGGTGTTACGCATAATTAAGGCGTTAACCGCGGTTAACACTTTTTTTACAGCCTATATCATTATTTAAAATATATAATCTTGAAAAAACTGCCTGTAACAGCCAAAAAACGTCATTCAGAAAATTTCCGAAAATTTTTCTGAAAAAATTTCGTCTTTTTTGTCCTTTAAAATCACTTATATATGAAAAGCTTTTCATTTACCCTTGTTATCGAAAGGAGTGACGGATTTTGACTGCCGATTCTAAACTTTACGTCGGAGGTGACGGTAACATTTCAGCACTATTTAATCCATGCGAACAGAATAATAATACAGAGTTTCAGATATGCAATGAAAATATTAATGAACTTATTGCGGGCTGTTCGGAATCAAAAGAAAAACTGGAGAAACTTTACAATATGTTCAAGGACAGTGTATTTGCTGTGGCTTTCGGAATAACGTCAGACTATCATCTTTCCGAAGATTGTGTTACCGAAACTTTTGTGAGGCTTACTC
>JAGAQS010000136.1 GCA_017622635.1 Ruminococcus sp.
ATAACGTCAGCCCCCAAGTCCCTGAACATTTCTTCAATTCCGTGTCCTGCCGCAACTGCAACAAAACCGAACTTCTTTTCGGGAACGGCAGGGGTGAAACCCTCTTTTTCGGCTGTCTTTGCGTCTTTAACCTTGTTTTCGTGCTGAATACGCATATTCTCGATTTTCGGGCGTGGATTGTTTATAAAATAACCAAATTCAAGACCTTTCTGAATGGCTTTTCCGGGATTGTCCGTATGTACGTGAACCTTAATTATCTCTTCGTCGTCCACCACAACAACACAGTCGCCTATCGTTTCAAGGTACGCACGCAACATGAACGGGTCGGGGCAGTTTTCATTTTTTTCAAGCATAAATTCTGTACAGTATGTATAATTTATCTCATCATCGTACTCACTCACGGCAGTCCTGAAAGAATCATTGTTTTCGTGAACCGTTTCGGACGGCTCGGCAATTTTTCCGCCTGAAAAGATGTCCGTCATGGCTTTCAGTATAATTACAAGACCTTTTCCGCCTGCATCAACAACACCCGCTTTTTTAAGCTGTGGGAGCATCTCCGTAGTCTTTTCAAGAATGTTTTCGGCTGCACTGCATATTTCCGTCCAGAAAATAACGTCGTCATTTGTGGAAAGTGAAATTTCCCTTGCTTTTTCGGCACACACCCTTGCAACCGTAAGAATAGTACCCTCCACAGGCTTCATAACGGCTTTATATGCAGCCTCAACACCGAGTTTAAAAGCTGACGTAAATTCCGAACAGCCTGCCTCAGTACAAACTGAAAGACCCTTTGAAATTCCCCTGAAAATAAGTGAAAGTATAACACCTGAATTTCCCCTTGCACCTCTCAGAAATGCAGTTGCGGCAACAGCAGACGCTTCTGCAATTGTCACATTGTCGTCAAGTCTTTTCAGTTCATTTATGGAATTGCCTATTGTCATTGACATATTTGTACCTGTATCGCCGTCAGGTACGGGATATACATTAAGTTCGTCAACTTCCCTTTTTCTGTTGTTTATCGTTATAGCCGCCGAAATAACGGCATCTCTGAACAAAGCTCCGTTTATCATAAAAAAACCTCCGTAAAATATTCAGTCATTCATGTCGTCTGCGAACACATTCACATTATTGACGTGTATTCCGACTGTTTCTTCAACTGTAAAACTTACCTTATGCACAATACTGTCAAAAGCCGCTTTTATATTTGTACCGTATGAAACTTTTATGTGAAGGTCAATTGTTATACCGTCGTTGTCCGTATGAATTATAACGCCTTTTCGTCTGAAAAGCTTTCCCCTTGTAAGAGAGGAAACAGCCGAACGGAATGTATTTGTACTGCATACGTCCGCAACGCCGAAACAGTCGCAAACGGCATGACGTACAATTTCCGTGAGATATTTTTCTGAAACGGAAATTTTTCCTATATGATTTTCAACAGTTATCATAAAAATGCCCTCCATATTTTTTAATGAGTATTAATAAATATTATAACACGAATTACGTATGTTTACAATAGTATATCTTAAACTTTTTTCACTTTTCGTTATATACATATATTTCTTATCACGACACAATACAGACAAATGTTACTTTTTTCTTGCTTTTTACTGCCGTATATGATATAATAAAACCTGAAAATAAATTATCCGGATTATAACTTACAGGGAGGTTTATTAATATGATTTTTATATCACTTATGGACGTTCCTAAAAAGGAACAGCGAAACCATGCACACAATCTTCTGCGTGAATGTCTTAAAACCCGAAAAATAAATTATATAACAGACGAAACTCCAATAGTAAGAGGTGAACACGGCAAACCGTCTCTTGCCGAACACCCCGAAATCATGTACAATATGTCTCATGCCAACGGTATAGCGGTATGTTTAATGACAGACAGGGAATGTGGTGTTGACTGTGAGGGTGTACGTCCTTACCGTCCTAACGTGGTAAAAAGGGCGTTTTCGGAAAGCGAAAAGAAACTTATAGAAAACGCTCCCGAAAATGAACGTGATTTATTGTTTTTCCGTATGTGGACACTTAAAGAAGCATATGTCAAAGCTATCGGTATCGGCATATCATACCCCCTGAACACCGTTGAATTTTCCTTTGAGGGAAACAAAATAACAACATCTGTGAAGGGTTATAAATTCAGACAGTATATACTCAAAAACAAAAAGTTTGTAGTTTCCGTATGTATAAAAAAATAGTATAGGGAGGGTTTATCTTGGATAATAATAACAACTATCAGCAATACGGACAGAATCAAAACAACAACTATCAACAGCCGTACAACCAAAATACAAACAGTAACTATCAGCAACCGTACAATCAGAATACAAACAGCAACTATCAGCAACCGTACAATCAGAATACAAACAGCAACTATCAGCAACCGTACAATCAGAATACAAACAGCAACTATCAGCAACCGTACAATCAGAGTACAAACAATAACTATCAGCAACCATATGGTCAGAATACATACAGCAACTATCAGCAACCGTACAATACAAATAACACATATCAACAGCCATACGGTCAGAACCCGAGTTTTAACAACGGCAGTTATACAGAGGGATATAAAAAGAAAACACCTACAGGAATGTATATACTCCTTATAGCTGTAATAATTTTCTTTGCGGTTATAATTATCGCAATGTCCTCCGTAATGTATTCAATGCTAACCCAAAAAGACGAAAAGGGCGGAAATCAGAAAAACAATGACAATATGCTTATTTCCGACGTTGAAGAAAGTACAGACGAAAATGATGATGAGACAGAGGAAGATATAAAAGAACTTTCCGTACCTCAACTGGAAAAATTTCAGGAATCACCCGATAAACAGAGCGAGGGCGTTATGGTATACCTGACGTGGAACACTGTTGAAAATGCAGACGGTTATGAGATAGAAGACGTGGAAACAGAAAAAGATTCCGATTCAGAACCGTACAAACGTACTATATTCACTCCCGACACTTATTTTGAAACAGGTGCATCAGTACCGATAAACATACAAGTAAGAGTACGTGCCTACAAAAACAAGGACGGCGGAAAAATATACAGTGAATGGAGTGAAGTTTCAGAGTGCAACCTCTCGGACTTCATGAAGAACAAAGATATAAAAACGTCTAAAACCCCTGTTTATTATGTAAAGGTAAACAACTATCATCTTCCCATATACAAAGATGCGAGCTACGAAAATCCCGCACATGATTACATAACCGACAGGGGAAAATATACCATAATAAAACGTTCCGGACACTGGGGACAGCTAAAGTCGGGAGCAGGCTGGATAAACCTTGACGACGCTGATAATTTCGGTGCGGTTTACGGCAGGGAAAAAGCTTACATCTCAACCGACAAAGACCCCCTCACAATCCGTTACGCACCCCTCAAAAGTTCAGAGGCTCAGGGATATATCCCGAGAGGTGAAAGCATCTACATATATTATATTGACGTTGAAGGCTGGTATTATGTCCGTTACAAAGATACGGACGGATTTATAGACGAAAGATATGTTACATTGGGAAAAGCTCCCGATAAATTTGAATCATACAAACTGGAAATAAGCAACTATAATCTTCCCGTTTACAAAGAACCGAAATACAGTTCAAAAATAAAAACACATATAAGAGACAGGGAAATATATACAATCGTTGAAGAAGACGACAAAGGCAACTGGGGCAAACTCCTTTCGGGCGACGGCTGGATTAATCTTAGCGATGCCACTTATTTCGGAAAGACAGGTTATCCCGAAACGGCATATGTAAGCACAAACAAAGACCCTCTTTCACTCCGTCAGGGTCCTGACACAAATGCAGATGTACTGACTGAAATTCCGAAAGGAACAGTTATAGAAGTACGTGAAATCTATATGGACGACAATAATCCGGATAAGGCTTCAAAAGACTGGTACTATGTTTATTATAAGAACAAAGAGGGATTTGTATCTGCAAAGTATGTGACTCTCGGTGAACCCGAAACAACGGAAACAACCACAGAAGAAGAGGAAAAAACGGAAACCACTACCGAAAAAACAGAACCTCCCGAAACCGAACCCGTTTATACAGACCCACCCGAAACTGAACCTGTTTACACAGAACCGCCTGTTGTTACAGACCCACCTGTTACAGAACCGCCTGCCGTTAATGAGGATTTACCGTCAGATTTTGACAACTGGGCAGATGATTACAGTTAATATAATGAACAGGAAAAAATAAATGTAAGGTGATTTAGTATGGATAAAAAATTTATAGACTTGTCAAAAAAGAATAACAGTCCTGATACGGAAAATTATAACACGCAATATGCAGGCAACGACACTCAGACAGGTTTTCAGAACACAAATAATCAGACGTTTTTTGATTATAATAACACAAACAATAACAACTATCAACAACAAAATCCCTATCAACAGACACAATATCCGCAACAACCCCAATATCAGCCACAACCGCCTCAGAACAACTTCAACAGACAATATGCAGACCAGCCGAAAAAGAAAACCCCTACAGGAATGTACATACTGCTTATATCTGTAATAATTTTCTTTGCTGTGATAATCGTTGCAATGTCCACAATCATGAAAGCGATAGTAAACAAAAACGACAAAAACAAGGACAATGACAATCTGAGGGGAAATGTTACACTTTCCGAAAGTGCCGAAGATGAGGAGTCGGAAAAAGATACGGAAGAAGAAACAGAACCTGAATTATCAGAAGAAATTACAAAAACAAATTCTGTCCAAATTGCTGAAGTATCGGAAGAACCTGTTGTAACAGAGGCAGAACCTGAAAGAGAACCCGAAACGGTAACAGTCATTGTTGAAGTTCCCGTTGAACCTGAACCCGATTACCCTGTGGAAAATGATATATATGTTTATGATACAGGATTTTACGGTTATATAACAACACAGAAAGACCCTTTAAACGTCCGTTCAGAACCGTCAAAAAATTCAAAAGTTCTTACAACAATCCCTAAGGGGACATATGTATATGTATATAATACAAGTGAATACGGCTGGTATTATGTCACATACAACAATAAATCAGGTTATGTAAGTTCTGATTATGTAACGGCTGAGAGCTATGTTTATTATAATTCCTACATACCGTCAACAGCTGTTGTTGCAACAAAACAGGACGTTCTGAATCTTCGTCAGTCAGCATCAACAAACGGTACTATTATAACAGGCATACCCAAAGGAAGTACCGTAACTATAATTGAGTTTGGCTATGACTGGTGTTATGTTTCATGGGGCGGATATACAGGATATGTAAGCACACAGTATCTTTCATACTGATAATTAAAAATTATGCCGTAAACGGCAGAAAAGGAGAATAAAAAAATATGCAGTACGGACATTTTGACCTTGAAAACAAGGAGTACGTAATTACCAACCCCGCAACCCCGACATCATGGGCGAATTATCTCGGTGACCCTGAATACGGTGCAATTATTTCAAACAACGCAGCAGGCTACAGCTTCGTTAAATCTGGTGCAAACGGCAGAATAACCCGTTTCAGATTCAATTCGGAAATGGCACTTCCGGGACGTTATATCTATATTCGTGACAACGAAACAAGTGACTACTGGTCGGCATCATGGCAACCCGTCGGCAAACCGCTTGACAAGTACAAGTCCGAGTGCCGTCACGGTACGGCATACACAATTATTTCCGCAGAATACGCAGAAATAAAGTCAGAAGTAACATATTATGTACCCTACAAAAAAACTTATGAAGTATGGCGTGCAAAAATCACCAACAACAGCAACAAAGACAGAAATCTTTCAACTTTCGGTTTTGTGGAGTTCACAAATGAGGACAACTACGAACAGGACCAGGTAAATTTACAGTATTCGCTGTTTATCTCACAGACCGAATTTAAAGACAACAAAATTTTACAGACTATCAGCGGAAACAGTGAGAAAGACCGCAGAAACAGATTTTTCGGCATGGTAGGTGCTGACATTACAGCGTCATGCGGTAATCTTTCGGACTTCATAGGCAGTTACAGAACTTACTCAAACCCGATTGCAGTTGAAACAGGAAAGTGCAGTAATGTCATGAACTACAATTCAAATTCATGCGGTGCGTTGCAGTCCGATATTACGCTTAAACCGGACGAAACTATTGAACTTGTATATATTCTCGGACAGCGTGACAATGAACAGGCTGACGAAATTCTCAACGAATACAAAACGTCAGGCAAGGTTGACGCTGAAATTGCCGAATTAAAAAACTACTGGCACGGTCAGCTTTCAAACTTCAAGGTTGAAACACCGTCGGCAGAGTTCAACAACATGATTAACGTATGGAACGCTTACCAGTGCTTCATTACTTTCATATGGTCGAGAGCTGCGTCGTTCGTTTACTGCGGACTCAGAAACGGCTACGGCTACCGTGACACAGTTCAGGACATTCAGGGCATTATTCACCTTGACCCCGAATTAGCGTGTGAAAAAATACGTTTCATGCTGTCGGCACAGGTTGACAACGGTGGAGGACTTCCTCTTGTAAAGTTCACACACAATGCAGGTCACGAAAATACCCCCGATGACCCCGAATATGTAAAGGAAACAGGTCACCCGTCCTACCGTGCGGACGACGCACTGTGGCTTTTCCCGACAATTGTTAAGTATCTCGGTGAATCGGGCAACGAAAAGTTCCTCGACGAAGTAATCGTCTATGCAAACGGCGGTGAAGATACGGTTTACAATCACCTCAAGAAAGCCATAGACTTCTCAATGAATCATCTCGGTGACCACGATATGCCCGCAGGTCTCCATGCCGACTGGAATGATTGTCTCCGTCTCGGTGCAAAGGGTGAATCAACTTTTGTCGCATTTCAGCTTTATTACGCAATGAGTGTTATTAAAGATATGGCGAAGTCAAGAAACGACAACGATTATATAACATACATTGACGATGTTCAGAAAAAACTTTCCGACGCACTTGAAAAATGCTGGGACGACGACCGCTTTATCCGTGGAATCCGTGAGGACGGCGTGCTTGTAGGAGCAAAGAAAGACCCCGAAGCAAATATGTGGCTTAATCCGCAGTCATGGAGTGTAATTTCAAAGTTTGCCGACGCTGAACAGTCCGAAAAGGCAATGAACAGTGTTCACGAAATTCTCAATACACCTTACGGTGCGAAACTTCTTGACCCTCCGTACAAAAAGCATTATTTCGACGGTGCTTTGATGCACATCTTCAACGATGACACCAAAGAAAACGGCGGTATATTCTCACAGTCGCAGGGTTGGCTTATACTTGCGGAGTCACTTCTCGGTCACGGAAACCGTGCTTTTGAGTATTTTAAGGAAAGTTCACCTGCCTCAATGAACGACAAGGCAGAAATACGTGTTATGGAGCCTTATGTTCACGGTCAGTTTACAGAATCAAGAGCGTCTGCATATGAGGGACGTTCACACGTTCACTGG
>JAGAQS010000137.1 GCA_017622635.1 Ruminococcus sp.
TACGGATTTGACATAAAGGCAGGTGACATTATAAAAGAAGGGTATCTCGATGCTGTGGAAGTTTACACAAAAAAATCAGTGAAGTACGGCGGTGACCCGAACAAAGTATTTATCGGAAATCCGAACAAAGACGACGGTTACGGCTGTATGAGTTCAGCGGTTGTACCTGCACTCAGACGTTATTTTCTGTCGCAGAAAAAGAACACCGACAAAAAATACAAGGTGGCAGATATAGGCGGTATGTCACTTGATGAGATATGCGAAAAATATATAGACAACAGAATACCTGTTCTTGTGTGGTGCAGTATAGATATGAAACCAACTTTCACAAAACTCTGGAACAGCTGGATTATTGAAGATACAGGAGAGCGTTATATATGGAAATCAAACGAACACTGTCTTGTACTTGTCGGTTATGACGACGAAAACTATTATTTCAATGACCCTCTTGTCAGGAAAAACAAAAAGTATATGAAATGTCTTGCTGAACGCCGTTACGGTGAAATGGGTATGCAGGCGGTTGTTGTTGAGGAAGTCAGTCAGTAATTATACAGTTGTGGAGTTCGAGAATTTCACCGTCATTCAGGGTTATTTCATTTGTCACATTTTCTTCGTATCCGTCGGAGCTGTAAAGCTGCCCCGATTCTTTCGGTACTGTACTTACTGCGTTTATACTTGAGTATATATACCATTCGGCATACTCTGAAATACCGTCCTTTTCCTCAAGAGTATACGTACCCGCCTCAATGTCACGTCCTACTATAAACATACCGTCCTGTTCATATGGATTGTTGACAATTTCGGGGTGCATATCGAGGTCATAGGCAGTCGCCCATGAAAAGTCAAGATAGCCGTTTCCTGAGATTTCGGCAATTCTTGTACCGTCAAAGTGTACATATGCGGAAGAAATCTGGTTTTCACATTCGGGGTCTGAATAAACACCTTGTACGCCGTGATTGTCTGAAAGGTCGGGAATGAATATATACAGTCCCTCGGGAATGTCAACGCCTATCTGATACGTTCCCGACGGAAAAACACCGTTTTCTATGAAAGCCTCGTTTTTGTCATATACGGGCAGTATTTCGTCATCTTCGTCATAACAGATTTCGTCATGTCCGTCGTAATATAGTTCGTCATATTCTGTTGACGACGGTATATGTGTGCGGTTGTTTGCCATAACTGCCATTACAATAAAATTAATTGCAAATATGGCAAATACAATCGGCAGTATTTTACGTATGAATTTCTTTTTGAGTTTTATTATGGGTATACTTCTTGTGCTTACTGATTTGTCGGATTTGTAGATTATTTTCGGCGGAACAGGTTTGTTGTTATTTATGGGCATATCGCAGTATTCGCACACTTCACCGTTAATGTAAGCACCGCAGTGTTCGCACCTTGTCATGAATATCACCTCATATATATTATAATATATTGTAATTTTATTTGTAAAGTGATATATGTCACTTCTGGAATTATAAGTGTCATTTTTTATATTATATCA
>JAGAQS010000138.1 GCA_017622635.1 Ruminococcus sp.
GAAATCTCAGAGGGCGATACCTTTACAGTAACAGCCGAAGATGTTCTTATAGAACACGGTCAGATGCTTAACGTATCGGTATCAAGTGAAAACGGCTGGAATCTCACAGATGCAAAGAATCCCGATAATCCCGAAAAGGTAAAATATTCAATGAAGTTCGGTTATGACGATACCGAAATAAAAGAAAAGTCCGAAACGATACTTTCCGTTACTGACGGAAGAACGGCTGACAGTGTGGAACTTATTGTTGACAACATTGAAACACCAAAAACAGCAGGTACTTTCAGCGATACACTTACCTTTGATATTTCCGTAAGATAAAATTTAAGCCACAGCATTTATGATTATAAATCATGAGTGCTGTGGCATTTTTGTTTTTTACTGTTAGGGTTTTGTGAAAAGAAAATCGAAAGTGCCTTTTTCGGTTTCGAGACAGGTTTCAAGAATGTTTGCATATAATTTCAGCTTTCTGTACATACTTTCATTGTCAGACGGAAAAAAAGACCTGTTCAGCAGAAACGTAAGCATTGCAACAATCATTTCCGCACTTTCTTCAGGGCTGTCGGTATGAAGTGAACCGTTTTTCACACCGTCCTCAAGAATCTGTGTAAGAATCGGCGAAACGGTTCTTATAGCGGTCATCATCATTTTGTAGTGCAGGACAATATCATCTTGTACGTGCAGGTAGACAATTACATTGTGGCTGTTGTCAAAAAACTCCTTTTTTATTATAGAAACAAAAAGCTGACGGAGTTTTTCGTGGGTGGTCTTACAGCTTTCAGTAGATTTGAAATATTCTTTTATTGCGGAAGAATAACTGCGTTCAATAACAGCGTCTATAATTTCTTCCTTGCTCTGAAAATAATAATATATACTTCCTTTTCCGATACCTGCATTTTTTGCAATCATGTCAACGGTCATATCCCTGTTGGGTTCTTCCATTGAACACATTAGTTTTTCGGCGGAATTTAGTATAATGTCAACCTTGTTTTCTTTCACGTTAATTTTCCTTTCAGTTTATAATTTTTGTGCCCTGTGTGCTATTATAACATAAAAATATTGTTTTTTCAAGTGAAAGTTATGAAAAAAGATACTTGACCGCCGGTCGAAAATGTGTTATAATGATATTGTTGAAATTCGACCGACGGTCGAAAAATGTAAAAGGGGTGTAATTATGTCAAAAGCGTTATTGGGTGCGGCTCTTGTTGCAGGCGGTGCTTTTACTGCCTGTATGGCAGGTGCTGAAACTCTCTTTAACCGTACCATTCCGAGACAGGATACCTTAAGGGTTGACCTTAATGAAATGGCAGATATGTCAAAGTGGGAGGAATACAAAAAATTCATTGTTCCAAAACGTGAATGGCTTGAATCTAAGGAACTTGAACACGTAACCGTTACTGCACGTGACGGTGTTGAACTTCATGCGGATTATTTTCCCGCAGAAAGTCCCAGTAATAAGCTTGTTATATGTAATCACGGATATACAGGACGTGGCATGAAAGACTGTGCTTCAATTGCCGTATTTTTCCACAGAATCGGTTATGACTGCCTTCTTGTTGACCACAGAGGACACGGAAACAGTGGCGGTGATTATATAGGTTTCGGAATACTTGACCGTTATGACTGTCAGAAATGGATAGAATATATTGACAGACGTTTTGAAAAGAGCAAGCAGATTGTGCTTTACGGTGTTTCAATGGGAGCAACCACTGTTATTATGACTTCCGCATTTGCAGACCTTTCAGACTCCGTAAAGGCGGTTATTGCGGATTGTGCTTTCACTTCTCCGTACGACGTTTTTAAGCATATTCTGAAAAGGGACTATCATCTTCCTGCCTTTCCGATTATGAATATAAATGATTCACTTTGCAGGAAAAAAGCAGGCTACGGATTCAGTGATTATTCTACACTTGATGCAGTCCGTGAAACAGATGTGCCGATTCTTTTCATTCACGGCAAGGAAGATAATTTTGTACCGCTATATATGACAAAGCAGAATTATGAAGCGTGCCGTTCCGAAAAGGAAATAATGCTTGTCGAAAATGCGGGACACGGTGCGTCCTATTATGAAAATCCACAGGCTTACGAAGAGAAGATAGAAAATTTCACAAAGAAATATATCGTATAATACAGGAGGAAAAATGAAAGAATTTAATGTAAACGGTGCAGTAATGAAATGTTACCCCCTCTGTGCCGCACAGAAACTCCATAACTACACCATTCGTTTTTGTCCCGCACAGGTTCTCTGTATAGGAACGGGACTTTATGTACAGCAGGAAGTTGATTTCGGTATGCTGAAAAGGGCAATATATAAGGCATATGAGATGTTCGAGACAATGCGTCTGCGTTTCATTGAGGACGAAAACGGCGAGGTTTACCAGTATATTACACCTTTTGAAGAACGTGACATACCCCTTTGTGATTTCTCCGACAGAAATGAAGAGGACGCACACAATGAAATGCGTAAATGGACAGCACTCCCGTTTGCACGATACAACAGCCCCATGAATCAGGTCATCATGATAAAACTTCCGAACGGTTACAACGGAATTTATCTGAAAGTTGACCACATGACAATGGATTCAAGTTCAATTATAGGTTTCAACCGTGCGGTACTTGAAATTTACTGCTCAATGAGATACGGCACAGAAATGCCAAAACCCATGCAGTCATATATAAAACAGCTTGAAAAAGACCTTGCTTATGAGGCAGGTTCTGACGCAAAGAAACGTGATGAGGAGTTCTGGAAAAACGAAATTGCAAAGGACGAGCCTATGTATACCGATTTTTCGGGACAGGGCAGACTTCTTACACAGCGTCGTGAAAACAATGACCCGAATCAGAGATGGGCAATGGTTATTTCAAGAAGTCCGGAAGCCTCAATTTCCGTTTATTCACTTGAACATGAAGCGTCAATGCGTCTCATGAAATTCTGTGAATATTATCACGTTCCTATGGCAAGTCTGTTGCTTATGGGTCTGCGTACCGTTCTTTCAAAGTTCAACGACGACGAAAAGGACGTTTCGGTAAAAACCTGTATAGCAAGGCGTGGCACAATCTCTGAAAAATATTCGGGCGGTACAAGAATACATTTCTTCCCCCTGCGTACTGTTATGGAAAAAGATATGACTTTCCTTGACGGTATCAGAATGATTCAGGCGGAACAAAACAAGATTTTCCGTCATGCAAATTATGACCCCATTGAATATATGGCAAAGAGACGTGAACGTTTTCCCACTCAGGCAGGTGCAAGTTATGAGAGTATAAGTCTTACATACCAGCCTCTTACGGTTACAGCCGATACAAAGGAAATGCCCGATATACCGTATAAGAGTATGTGGTATACAAACGGTGTTGCAGGACAGCCACTCTATCTTACGGTTATGCACCGTCCCGAAGATAACGGTCTGAACTTCAATTTTGA
>JAGAQS010000139.1 GCA_017622635.1 Ruminococcus sp.
AACCCCGAAAGTGACATGAAAACATTCAACAGGGAAGTCGGCAGATATTTTTCAATCATAGACAGGGGCAACGGTTTCTATGAAAACGTTCCTCTCGGTTTTTCAAAGGCAACCGCTATAGATTTAATACTTGAAAAACTAAGTATTCCGTATGAAAACGCCTATGCAATAGGTGACAGCATGAACGATTTGCCAATGCTTAAAGCAGTCCCGAACAGTATAGCAATGGGCGGTTCGGAAAAACTTTATTCCTGTGTTTCTTACATAACGTCGGAAATCGAAAAAGACGGTATATACAACGCTCTTGAACATTTTAAACTTATCTGAAAAAAAGACCGGTTTTTTATATCCGGTCTTTCGTATCTTATTTCAGAAGATTTTTCTTTTTCAGTCTGTCAAAGACAATATTATATCCGTCGTTGCCGTCCTTTAAAGAACGGTGGACTCTGCTTATCGTTGCCGTACTTACACCCGTTTCGTTTACTATACTGTTATAGACTTTATGTTCGTCAAGAAGTCTGGCAACCTGTAATCTCTGTGCAAAAGACTTTAGTTCAATACTCGTGCAGAGGTCGTCAAAAAACTTATAGCAATCATCAACGGTTTCAAGTGTGAGAACAGCTTCAAAAAGCAAATCCATGCTTTCAGATTTAATCTTATCAATCATAATTTACAACTCCAGTCTGCCGTAAGGCATAAAATAAAACGATTTTCTACTTTACATTTTAACACATTATCTCACAAAAGTAAAGTACTTTTTCAAACAAAAGAATTTTTTGACAAAAAATTGCCTGTACTGAAATTTAAGCTTGCATTTTCTACAGCTTTATAGTATAATATTATGTACCGACCGTTATGTCGGTATTTATCGAATATTAAACCATTAAAGAAAGAATTGTGGTGATGAAATATGGAACAGATTATTATAAGTGATAAAAACAATGAGGACGAAAACACGTTTTATGCTGTTGCTATGCGGGGACTTGTGGCGTTTCCAAAAATGGTAATGCATTTTGACGTTGCACGTGAAAAGACGGTAAAATCAATTGAATGTGCCGTCAAAGGCAACGGGAAAATATTTCTTGTTGCCCAGAAAGAAGCCTACGTTGATAACCCGAAAGCTTCCGATTTGTACAAGACAGGCGTTGTGGCAGAAATAAAGCAGGTTCTCAAACTTCCCGAAAACATCATGAAAGTTCTTGTACAGGGACTTTACAAGGCAAAAATGGTAAATTTTATTGATGACGGCGAAAAAATGATGGCAGAGGTAAAGCGTGTTCCGTTATATTCAAAGTCAAAGTATGACAAGAACGAAGCAGAAGCACTTATGCGTTCTGTAAAAAGTGCATTTGAACATTATGCGTCATTTTTCCCGAAAATACCGAAAGACCTCATGATTTCGGTTATGACACAGAGTTCTCCCATAAAACTTTTTGAATCCATTGTTTTCAGCTGTAATCTTGATTATAAGGACAAACAGTTTCTTCTTGAGGAAACGAATATTATCAGCAAACTTAATTCTTTGCTGTCATGTCTTGTATCTGAGACAGAAGTTCTTGAAATGGAACAGAACATAAACGAACAGGCAAGAAATAATCTCGAAAAGGGTCAGCGTGAGTATTTCCTGCGTGAACAGATGAGGATTATTCAGGAACAGCTCGGAGATGAGGACGGCGACGAAAATTTCAGATACATGACAAAAGTAATGTCTCTTGAATGTGACGAAAAAAGCCGTGACAAACTTCTTAAAGAAGTTGAAAAACTCAGCAAGTTACCGCCTTTTTCGCAGGAATCGTTTGTCATAAAGAATTATCTTGACACCGTTCTTGAACTTCCGTGGGGAAAATATACAAAGTCGAAACTTTCACTTGAAAAGGCGGAGGCTGTTCTTGAAAAAGAACACTACGGACTTAAAAAAGTCAAGGAGCGTATACTTGAATTTCTTGCCGTCTATATGCTTAACCCGAAAATAAAGGGACAGATAATCTGTCTCGCAGGACCTCCCGGAATAGGCAAGACATCAATCGCAAAATCCGTCGCCAAGGCAATGGGCAGAAAATATGCGAGAGTTTCTCTCGGCGGTGTACGTGACGAAGCCGACATCAGAGGTCACAGAAAAACATATGTCGGTGCTATGCCGGGACGTATAATCACAGCTATACAACAGGCAGGTTCTGCAAATCCCCTTATTCTTTTTGACGAAATAGACAAGCTTTGCAGTGACATAAAAGGCGACCCGTCATCAGCTATGCTCGAAGTTCTCGACAGTGAACAAAACAATGCTTTCCGTGACCATTTCGTTGAAATTCCTTTCGACCTCAGCAAAGCGGTATTTATTACAACCGCAAACAATATTTCAACAATTCCCGAACCCCTGCTCGACCGTATGGACGTTATCGAACTGCCCAGTTATACGGCAGAAGAAAAATTCCACATTGCAAAAGAACATCTTCTCCCTAAACAAATCAAGGAACACGGTCTTAAAGCGTCTCAGCTTAAAATAACAGACGACGCTATGCACGATATAATTCAGTTCTACACCAAAGAAGCAGGTGTACGTTCTCTTGAAAGGCTTATAGCTTCAATCTGCCGTAAGACAGCAAAGAAAATTGCGTCGGAAGAAGTAAAGAGAGTTACTGTAAAACCCGATAATATTCACGAATATCTCGGAATAAAAAAATACCTTGCCGATTTGTCATCAAAGGAAAATCAGATAGGCGTTGTAAACGGTCTTGCATGGACTTCCGTAGGCGGTGTTATTATGCCGTTGGAAGTAATCACCCTTGACGGTACGGGTAAAATTGAGGTTACGGGTTCTCTCGGTGATGTTATGAAAGAAAGTTCAAAAATTGCCGTAAGCTATGTAAGAAGTGTTGCCGAAAAATATGGTATAGACAAGGAATTCTACAAGAAAAATGATATTCACATTCATGCTCCTGAAGGTGCTGTGCCAAAAGACGGACCGTCGGCAGGTGTTACCATGACTACAGCTCTTGTTTCTGCTCTTTCAGGTATTCCCGTAAGGGCTGACGTTGCAATGACAGGTGAAATAACACTGCACGGAAAAGTTCTTCCCATAGGCGGACTGCGTGAAAAGACGATGGCTGCTTACAAGGCAGGTATAAAGACAGTTATTATTCCGTCACAGAACAAAGCCGACCTCGAAGAAGTTGACGACGTTATAAAAGAAAACATAGAATTTATATATGCCGATAATCTTACAGAAGTTCTCGGAAATGCACTTGTAAACTGAAACATTATCCCTTCCGTGAAAGGAGGAAACAGCTTTGAAACTTAATTACAATAAAGCGGAGTTTTACTCGTCGTACGGTAAATTTTCACAGATTCCGCCGTCCGAAAACATAGAAATAGCTTTTGCAGGACATTCAAATGTCGGAAAGTCCACACTTATAAACAAGCTTTTCAACAGAAAAAATCTTGCACGTGTAAGTTCCGTTCCCGGAAAAACAGCCACCATAAATTTCTATAAGCTTGAAAATATATATTTTGTTGACCTGCCCGGCTATGGTTACGCCAAAGTATCCAAATCGGATAAAGAACGGTGGTCGGGTCTAATTGAAGGGTATCTCGGTGCAGACCGTGATATACGTCTTGTGTTCATGCTTGTTGATATGCGTCACGCCCCCACAAAAGACGATATTCACATGATTGATTATCTTATTGACACGGAAACACCGTTTGTAATTGTTCTTACAAAAGCGGACAAACTCAACAAGACCGAACGTGCAAAACGTATGGAGGCTTTTAAAGACGAAATCCCGTGTTTCAGCGATATACACTCAATACCGTTTTCATCACAGACTTTCGAGGGCGTTGAGGAACTTCGTAAGATTGTTGAAGATGTAATTGAAAATGATTAAATGATTAAATGAAAGGTTTGTTTTAAAATGTTTGTATCTGAAAATCTTAATGTAAACGAAAACGGACATCTTACCATAGGCGGTACTGATACGGTTGAACTTGCTGAAAAATACGGTACTCCGCTTTATGTTATGGACGAACAGGCAGTACGCAGTGCGTGCCGTCGTTTCAAGGACAGCATGGATAAATATTACGGCGGACAGGGTCTTGTCTGCTATGCAAGCAAGGCGTTTTCCTGTCTTGAAATGTGCCGTATAGTTGCAAGTGAGGGTCTCGGTCTTGACGCTGTTTCAATCGGTGAACTTTACACAGCAGTAAAAGCAGGTTTTGACGTATCAAAAATCGGTTTCCACGGCAACAACAAAACGGACGAAGAACTTGAATACGCTGTTGACAACAAAGTGGGTCATATTATTGTTGACAATATTTCCGAACTTCTCAGGCTTGAAAAAATTGCAGAATCCAAAAATGCAAAGCCTGATATAATGTTCCGTATAAAACCCGGAATCGATGCACATACACACGATTTTGTAAAAACAGGTCAGATTGACAGTAAGTTTGGTTTTGCTCTTGAAACGGGTGAAGCTTTTGAAGCGGTAAAACAGGCAGTGGCTTGTGAAAATGTAAATCTTATGGGACTTCACTGTCATATCGGTTCACAGATTTTTGACATTGACCCCTTTGAAGAAGCTGCAAAGGTTATGCTTGAATTTATTGCAAAGATAAAAAATGAACTTAACTACGAAATCAAAGGTCTTAATCTCGGCGGTGGTTTCGGTATAAAGTACCTCAACGAACATGACCCCGCACCGTTTGAGACATACATGGAAAGAGTTTCAGAAGTAGTAAAAAACACCTGCTCAGAACTTAATATAAATCAGCCGTACATATTTATTGAACCGGGTCGTTCAATTGCTGCACCTGCCGGAATTACTCTTTATACAGTCGGTGCAAGAAAGGAAATTCCAAATATCCGTACTTATGTATCGGTTGACGGCGGTATGGCTGACAGTCCCAGATATATTCTCTACAAGTCCGAGTATGAGGCAATTGTGGCAAACAAGGCAAATCAGGAACGTAACGAAAAAGTTACAATTGCAGGTAAATGTTGTGAAAGCGGTGACTTAATCGGTGAAAATATGCCTTTACAGCACGCTGAATCAGGTGACATTATCGCAGTATGTGCAACAGGTGCTTACAATTATTCAATGTCATCAAATTATAACAGACTTCAGAAACCTGCTGTTGTTTTCGTTAATAACGGTGAGTCAAGAATAGCCGTTAAACGTGAAACTCTTGACGATATTATAAGAAACGATATATGAATAAATGGACGACAAGTATCTGTTAGTAGAAAAGTACAGGTTGAAACACGAAAACAACGCATGGTATTCCGAACGTGAAAACTCCCACAAGCACCTTATTTTTAAAGATTCGTTCTTTGAAAGAAGTGATATTATCGGACTTCTTTTCAGAATAAATAAACTCTGTATGGCAAAGGTTAAATATTTCCGTGCGAACATTGACAAATACGAACCTATGAAGTATCACTATAGAAAAGGTTTTTATAGTGTTCCGTTGTGGGACGCTGAGTTTTTTAAACACCGTGATTCAGGATATATTCTTGACTTCCGGTATTTGCAGACAATCACTGTATATGAAGATTTCGTGGCACTTTGTACTGAACTTGAAACGTTTGAAAGATGATATATTAACAGCTCTGAATTTTTTCAGAGCTGTTCTTTTATTGTAAATATTTGTCATATTAGTGTGACTATTTGTAATGCTATTTCTATTGACTATTACAATAAAATTATGTACAATATTTACAAAGGACGGTGATTATATGAGGAAAATAAAATTTTTTATTATGGCGTTTGTGCTTGTGGGAATTATGTTTTTATTCAGTGGGTGTGCATATTACAGCAGCAATTTTGACTTTGAATTTAACGGTGAGTATATGGCGGACAAATACGTTGACCTGCTCATTCCGCTTGATGAAACGGACGAATTTTACACGGACTACAACTGCAATATAGAGGGTAATATAGAAATTCCCGA
>JAGAQS010000140.1 GCA_017622635.1 Ruminococcus sp.
CTATTCCATACAAATACAAAGTAAGAAATCACCTCGGACAGTTTAGTGGCAGAGGGACCATTCGTGGTTCTAAAGGGAGCTTTGGAAATCCCATCGCCATTAAGTTCATACAAATCAAAACGTGAACCATTAAATAAAGAATTATCTTCCATTGTCCAGCCATCTGCAACAAGCTGATTAAGAGCCTCTTTGTATAAATACTTCCAATTATTTTCTGAACTTTCTGCCGATACACTAATACAAGTTGCTGATACATTTGCAACACATAAACATACAGACATCAATCCTGACATTATCTTATTTAATTTTTTCATAAAAACCTCCCGATAAAATATATTTGTAAAATTATACAAAAAAAAAAAGTGTGATAATTTTGTGAAAATTGTGTGAAATTTTCCGCAAAAAACAGGCGGATTAAATTCCGCCCGTAATTCAGTATTCAATTTCTTCGGGGACTTCCTCCGCCTGTTCTGTTTCTTCGGGAATTTCAACTGTCTGTTCTGCCTGTTCGTCAAAAATTTCAACTGTTTCTTCTGAGTCTGTTTCGGAATATTCAGCCGTTTCCTCAGCGTTTTCCTCCTCAACTGCCATAGCATCGGCGGAACTTTCGGGTTCTGTGCTTACTTCCGTTTCAGGAACGGTTTCCGTAGAAACTTCCGTGACTGTTTCGATTGTTGACTGTAACGACGTTCCATCAATTTCTTTCATATCGGTAAAGACGATTTTAAGCTTGTTGTTTTCCATTTCAAAAGATGACATTTTTCCGTCTTTGCCTACTGAAATTATGTAGTCACCGCCCTCAAGACTTCCGCTGACTTCAAGGATATCGCCGTTTTCATTTCCCTTTAGTTCTTCAAGACGTGCATTTGTGTCAACCGCCTCAATCAGATTAAGCATCATTGACTTGACGGGAAGTGCCGACTGCGGAACGGAAAAATTAAGTCCCTTGTATGATGCAGTGACGTTTCCGCCGTTGAACTCCAATTTTACACCGCTTAAAGTATTCGGCGTTTCAAACTCAACGTCCCACACACCGTCGCCGAAACGTTTCATAACTCCGTCAGCGTTAAGCTTGTCAATCGTTACGTTTACCGACGACTGAAAAGAACAGTCAAGACCGTTTTTCCGTGAAGTCTCATTTTTCATGGGAGAAGAACACGAAAAAAACATAACAGCCGTAATGACCATAACCGCAAATGAAATAAGCCTTTTCATAATACTTTTTTCTCCAATCTGTGTATTTTTTAAGACTTTTTACATCTGAGCGGTCAATTAAAATCAATCGCCTTATTTCTTATTCTTTCCCTTTATAATTCCGAATGAATCAGACAGACAACCTAAAATATCCCTCGGGAGCATTGCCTCCTGTCCGAGTTTTTCGGCTGTGATATCGCCGGCAAGTCCGTGAATATATACACCGGTGCAAGCCGATTCAAAGGCACTGTAACCCTGTGCGGCTACCGTTCCTATTATTCCTGCCAGTATATCACCGCTTCCGCCCGTACTCATTCCGGGATTGCCCGTAGGATTCACAGAAGTACGTTCCTTGTCCGCAATAACCGTACCTGCTCCCTTGAGTACAACTGTAACGTCATATGCTTCCGCAAGTTTTTCTGCACATTCAAAACGGTTTTCCGATATATCTTCAATACCGCAACTCCAGATTCTCGCAATTTCTGCTACATGAGGAGTTAATATTATGTCTGTCTTTTTCTTTAGTAAAATATCTATGTCCGATGATATGCAGTTTATTCCGTCTGCATCAATAATTACGGGAACTTCTGAATTTTGTACGACAAATTTCGTCAATTCCGTTGTTTCAGGTGTAACACCCATTCCGCACCCTATAACAACAGCGTCAGCACGTTCAAGGGCGGAAGTGATTTTTTCTTCGTCAAAACACATAAAACCGTTTTTATCGGTCGTCATTTCAATAAAAGTCGATTCGGGGGCAAGAACCGAAACAGTATTTATACATCTTAAAGTAGTCGCCAGCGAAACAAGTCCCGCACCGCTCCTCAATGCACCCATTACCGAAAAAAACGCCGCTCCCCTCATTGATGAACTGCCTGCAATTACAAGCACTTTACCGAATGTACCTTTGTGTGAATCACTTCGGCGTACAGGCGGAAAACCTGAAAACTGTGCAATATCGGTAACAGTATATCTTCTCTGACCGTCAAGAAAGTCAAACGCCTCTTTCGGTATACCTATATCGGCAACGGTTACCTTTCCGCAGTAATCTTTTAAAGGATACTGCGTCATTCCAGTTTTTATACAACCGAAAGTTACAGTTTCGTCGGCTTTGAAAGTTCCGTCGGAAACTTTTCCCGTTCCGCTGTCTGCTCCGCTCGGAACGTCAACGGCTATTTTATAGGCATTTTCGTTTATGCTGAAAATATGGGCAACTTTTTTGCTGAGTTCACCGTGAAAACCCGTTCCGAAAACACCGTCAACAAGCACGTCCGCCTCTGATATGTAAGCCTGATAATCTTCGTTTATATTGATACGTTCGGAAATTCTACCGTACATTTCCTGTGAAAGTTCTGTTTTCGGCATACCACAGACAAGAACTGTACTTATATTTTTGTATCCCATATTTGCAAGTATTCCTGCCGTAACATAACAGTCACCGCCGTTGTTTCCTGTACCTATAAGAAAAACTATTTTCTTCTTTTTGTCCTTACCGCAATAACGTCTTATAACTTCCGCAAGCTTTAAACCTGCGTTCTTCATAAGCTCTTTTTTTGAAACACCGAGTTCTTCGGATTTCTCCTCCAATATTCTCATCTGTTCAGGAGTAACTATACACATTGTTTACACTTCCCTTTTAATATAATTATAGTAATGATTGTAATCTGTCCAGTACTCAAGATAATAGAGTACTTCTTTTTTAGACCTTGTTTCAAGATATTCCAGAGGTCTGTCCCACAGATTTTCATGGGTCGTATCAACCATATACATCTTATAATATCCGCTGTCAAAATCCCCGTACCAGCCCAAGTCAATAAGCAGATTGTTATTTTGAAGTTGTAACAAGTCCTGACATAACTCCAAGCTGTATTCTTTACCGTCTGTTTCAGGGTCGTATTCGGAAAAATTATTATATTTCACCGTCCAGCCCGAAGTAATTCTCAAAGGCTGTAATTTAAAAAATTTCATATTGAATTTCCCTTTATAATTCAGAAATCCGTTTGTCCAGATAGTCATACAACAACTGCCACATATCAAAACCACTGTTTAAATATAACTGACTTTCCAGTATTTCAATTTTTTCTGAAACTTCATCACTGAGTTCATGAATGTCGTCAAAAGCCGAAATGTCATATTCACTATAATCACCGTTTAAAAATTCCCCTCTTATAAGTTCGGGAGGAGCAAGACGGCATATTTCAGAAAGTATGTCGGCATCTTTATCGTCACCGATATCCCTGAACGCCTTTATTATATTCGGTGCATAATGACCGACTGAATTTTCAAGAAATGAAAAAATACCTTCCATATTCATTTCGGTGTCAAAATCAATCAGAAACAACGCCGTCTGAATGAAGTCTGTAAACTCCGTCCATTCCGAGCGGTCACTGTCCCACATTTCAATAGACAGTTTATTACAGAGTTGCACGCCTGAAAAACGTTTTATATCTGCGTTGCTTAATTTCAATTCATTTCCTCCCTTGCAAGCTTGCTTCTGAGACTTCCCGAAAGAAAACGTTTTATATTGTCAAGCATTTTTTCATTGGGTGAAAATACAAGTCTTGTCAGACCGTAAATTTCGTGCTGAAAATCCGCATAATATTCATGTGACGCTATATTGTCGGAACTGATAACAACAGTCATTTCTGCTGTTTCCTCAAGTTCGTCACTGTACTTTCCGAAATCCGTGAATTTATTAACTTCAATACTCAACATGGGCTTACGCTTTTTCTTTGCAATTATCTTGTCAATGTCAAGTTCACCGTTTGTGAAAGCGTATTCATATTCAACGTATGACGACTGAACAATATAAAATGTTCCGTAACCTGCTCCCACGGAAAGCATAAAGCCCAAAAGTGACAATGTAGGATTACCAATAGTCAGGAATCCGAACAACGCAAGCACGATTGTAAGGACTATCCCGACAACTGTTTTTAAAAGACGTTTTGTCTTGTCAGATGATGTTTCATTTTTTTTGACAAGCTGTTCTGCAAAATTATCCATAATTTCAATATCTCCATTCTTTAAAATAATACATATATATAATATCACAAAAAACAGCATATTTCAATAAATACATTTCTTTTTTATTTATTTTAACAAATATGTTTTCTACTGAAACTATGTTTGACGAAATGACTTTAATATGATATAATATAAAAAAGGGGGCGGATTTATGGAATTTATACTTGTTGTCGCTGTAATAGCTGTACTGTGCATTATTTTTCGTGTCAGTATGGATATTATAATAATGTGTCTGGTTGTACTTTCCTGTATTGTTTTTACAGCTACTGCACTTATGTTTACATTTCTTTTCATATGTCTGCTGTTTTCGGAAAAATGTACAGCTGAATTTTCAAAGTCTGACAAATCCGACAAAGATAAATTCAGCAGGGCTTATTACATAATCGACGGAAAAGAATATCCCTGTATTTTTCCCGAAGAAAAATTTTTCAGTATAACATTTTATGACAAAACAAAAAAATATAACGTTCGTTTTAACAGAAAATTTAAATTTTTGTATGACCGTTTTGCGTCTGCAACCTGTATTATAGGATTTTCGATGAGTATAATTATTACTGCCGTAACAGTTATATTATATCTCAGTGTATAAGGAGGTCAAAAATGGAGGAACAGATTTACTGTACTCACGGAGTAAATAAAAATATAGAAGAAAAAATTTCAAATATAACGCCCGAAGAAGAATATTTATATGAAGCCGCCGAACTGCTGAAAGTTTTCGGCGATTCCACAAGAATACGAATTATTTTTGTACTTTGCCGTGGTGAAATGTGCGTCTGCGATATCGCAAACCTGCTCAATATGACACAATCGGCAATATCTCATCAGTTGCGTGTACTTAAACAGGCAAGGCTTGTAAGCACTCGCAGAGAGGGAAAAACCATTTTTTACTCACTTTGTGACGACCACGTAAAAACTATTTTCTATCATGCTATGGAACACGTAATGGAGTGATTTTTATGAAGTACTTTGATTTTCACACACACGCATTTACAGACACACTCGCCGAGCGTGCTTTATCGTCCCTCGCCGATACAAGCGGAAAAATTCCCGCAACCGACGGCACTGTAAACGGTCTCCATAAAATAATGAAAAAAAACGGAATTAACGAATTTTTATTGTTACCCGTTGCAACAAAACCGTCACAGCAGATTTCAATAAACAACTGGGCTTCCGAAATAATGGGAAACGGCATATATTCCTGCGGAACGGTTCACCCCGATTCAGATGACGCACTGAACGAAATTGAACGTATAAAATCACTCGGTCTCTGCGGTGTTAAATTCCACTCCGAATATCAGAAGTTCTGTCCCGACGAAGAAAGAATGTTCCCGATATACGAAAAAATCGCCGAACAAGGTCTTATAGCCGTATTTCACGGTGGATATGACCCTTTCGGAACTGAAAATATAAGATGTACACCGCAACGTATGGCATATGCTGTGAAAAGAGTTCCTCAGCTTGAATTTGTTGTCGCACATCTCGGTGGTATATACGTATGGGACGACGTTGAAAAATATCTTGCAGGACGC
>JAGAQS010000141.1 GCA_017622635.1 Ruminococcus sp.
CCCTCATGCAATTCTATAAAACCGTAAGCCTTACGAAATGTATAGTTCCAGTCGCTGTTGAAAATAAAGGCAATAACGGGAATAATAACAGCCATTACTGAAACAATTTTTGATATTGTCATAAGTCTTGTTTTTTCCAGTCCCTCACGGTTTCCGCCACAATTCTGACATACTGTATCTTTTTCATGTTCGGAATAATAATAACCGCATAGTTTACAATTCATTTATGTCCTCCTGCAAATTTCAAAAAAGTGAGTCTGATTTTCTGTACATGAAATCAGTCACCTGTTTTGCAATAACTTCATCATCAATCGGTGCAGGCTGGAAATTATTTATACCACCCGTAAACACGTAAAAAGGTATAATATTTTCTTCCCTGCCGACTATTTTCTTTGAGTCCCTGTCAAATGAAAAAGTTTCCTGATAAACGACAGTTCTGTTTTCTGGGTAAGTATTTCCGCCGAAACAGAAGTTTCCTATTGAATAGACTATGTGAACGCCCCTGTATGTTTCCATAGGCTGTAACACATGAGGGTGTGCACCTACAATAAGGTCTGCACCTTCTTTGACAAGTTCATGACAAGCCTGTACTTTCCAGTATTCTTCAACATGGTAAGCTTCTTCTCCGCCATGAAAATAAACAACCTGTATATCAGTTGTTTTATTAAGTCTGCGGATTCTGTCAAGTATCTTGTCAACTTCCCAGTCGCCCCACATTGTATCACATATAAGACCGATTTTAACACCGTCTTTTTCAAGAATAACGTCTTTGTCCGTACCGCCCCATTCAAGACCGTCTACCGCCTCAATAGCCTTTACTGTGTCTTTCATGCCCTCTTCATTGTAGTCAAAAGTATGATTATTGGCAACCGTTACAACTTCAACATCTCCTGCCGAAAATATTTCAGCGTTACGGCTCGGCGACCTGAACCAGAAAGCAGGATAATAACCCTTGTATGTTTCGGGAAGTGCATAATCTGTAAAAACGTTCTCACAGTTTGCAATTGTAAAGTCATCGGTGGAAGTATACGGATAGACCTTTTCAAAAAAATATTCCTTGTCATAGTTTTCCGCATACCAGTTGAAACTACCCTCATAATTGTCACCAAGCTGAGTGGCAAGTGTACAGTCTCCCATAAATGAAAGTTTTATTTCAGTAACGGGGTTATACGGTTCTATTTCCCTTGCGGTCAGATGTATGGACGGTCTGCCCGAAACGGAAACTTCATTTTTTTCATTGTTGTTTTCACAGCCGAAAAAAAGAAAAGCTGTAGATACAAGTAAAATTACCTTAAAAAAATTATTCACCAAAATCACCCGAAATATATAAATCATTAAATCAACGCAGAGCAGACTACAGGAAATTCCTGAAGTCCGCTCCGTAATATAATTACTTAATAAGTCCGTGCTTTTCGAGTTTTGCCTTTAAAACTGCCTTATGTTCGTCAGTCATGTCACACAACGGCATACGGCATGAACCGACATCAACGCCCGTCATGTTTACAGCCTCTTTTACGGGAATCGGGTTTACTTCGATAAAGAGGGCATTTATAAGGTCAAGGTATTCAAGCTGTAACTTTGTTGCTTCTGCAAAATTGTTGTCAAGACAGTACTGAACCATATCGTGCATCTGCTTAGGTATAACGTGTGACGCTACGGAAATAACGCCCTTTCCGCCGAGTGACATAAGAGGTACTACCATATCGTCGTTACCGCTGTAAACGTCGATAACATCACCACATTCGGCAATGAGCTTTGCACAATAGCTTATATTTCCGCTTGCCTCCTTGATTGCAACAATATTCTTATGCTTTGCAAGTTCCTTTACTGTACTGATTTCAATAGCCATACCTGTTCTGCCGGGAATATTGTAAAGAACAATCGGAATATTCACAGCGTCGGCAATAGTGGTGAAGTGCATTATAAGACCCTTTTGTGTTGTCTTGTTGTAGTAAGGTGTGACAAGCAGTAAAGCATCTGCACCCAATGCCTCAGCCTCCTTTGAAAGTTCAACGGCATACTTTGTGTCATTGCTTCCCGTACCTGCAATAACAGGCACTCTCTTTGCAGTTCTTTCAACTGCATAACGGATACATTCGAGGTGTTCCTCGTCTGTCATTGTAGACGCTTCACCTGTAGTACCACAAATAATAATTGCGTCTGTACCGTTTTCAATCTGATAGTCAATCATTTCGCCGAGACGGTCATAATTTATTGAACCGTCCTTATTGAAAGGTGTGATAATAGCAATACCTGCACCTGTAAAAATTGTGTTTTTCATTAACAAAAACTCTCCTTTCAGAAAGATGATTTATTTAAAGTGTAAACAAGCCATTCGTTTTCCTGTTTCATTCTGTGAGACTCATAAAAACCGACGGAATTTTTATTCCATACGGCACATTTAAGCTCTATCTGTTCACAATCTTCGGCAACGGCAATTTCCTTTGCCTTTTCAAGAAATTTTCCGCCTATTCCGCAACCTCTGTACTCTTTACGTGCATACAAATCTTCAATATAGAAAATTTTTCGTCCCGTAAAAGTTGTGTACTTGTAGAAAGCGTTCATAACGCCGACAGGTTCATTGTCAATATATGCAATGAAACTCATTAACGCACCTGTTTCAACAAGTTCACGGAAACGCTGTGGTGTCATTGTGAAAATATCGAGTGCGTCATGATATTCCATAAGTTCCTCTGTGAGTGAATACGCCGTATCCGTTTCGGAAAGTGAAGCGGACTTTATATCAACGTTCATCAGTCAAAATAGCCCTTTGCTGCGAGAAGTTCGGCAAGAAGAACGCCACCGCCTGCTGCACCTCTCAATGTATTGTGTGAAAGGCATACAAACTTATAGTCATACTGTGTATCTTCACGGAGACGACCTGTTGAAACTGCCATACCGTTTTCAAGATTTCTGTCAAGTTTAGCCTGAGGTCTGTTGTCGTCCTCAAAATAGTGAATGAACTGCTTAGGTGCTGACGGTAATTCAAGTTCCTGCGGTACGCCCCTGAAATCTGCCCACAGTTTAAGAATTTCTTCCTTAGTGGGTTTCTGTTCAAAACTTACAAATACGGCAGCTGTGTGACCGTCTGAAACAGGTACACGGAGACACTGTGTTGTAATTGCAGGTGTGGAAGCCTTTACAATTTCGTTGCCCTGAATAGTACCCCATACTTTAAGAGGTTCTTGTTCAGACTTTTCTTCTTCTCCACCGATATATGGGATAAGATTGTCAACCATTTCGGGCCATGTTTCAAAGTTTTTGCCTGCTCCCGAAATTGCCTGATAAGTGCAGGCAAGAACTTTTTTAAGACCGAACTTTCTGAGCGGGTGAAGTGCGGGAACATAACTCTGTATTGAACAGTTTGACTTTACTGCAATAAATCCCCTCTTAGTGCCGAGACGTTCTCTCTGTGCCTTGATAATTTCGATGTGGTCGGGGTTGATTTCAGGCACTACCATAGGAACGTCGGGAGTAAATCTGTGTGCGGAATTGTTTGAAACTATCGGACACTCTGCCTTTGCATAAGCTTCTTCCAATGCCTTGATTTCGTCTTTCTTCATATCAACCGCACAGAAACAGAAGTCAACCATTCCTGCGATTTTTTCGATGTCTGCTGTTGCGTCAAGAAGCACCATATTCTTCATGGATTCAGGCATAGGC
>JAGAQS010000016.1 GCA_017622635.1 Ruminococcus sp.
TCTGCAACATATGACGTTGTATAACCTGCAACCGTTCCGCCGTGACAGTTTATCAGTCCCAGCTTATTACATGAAGAAATTGTCGCGTTTTTCTTGGCGGGTTGTTTGGTCTCTGTATTTGTATCTATATCCAGACGTACAGTTATTTTACTTCCCGACGTACCGTCATCATTGTATGGTATTATATCGGCATATACATAAGGTACTCCTGCCGAAAATCCCGATACCCTGAATGATGATTTGTTTTCCGTACCGCTGTCTGTTAAATTCACATTGCCGTCGGGGCTTGCTTCATAATATTCATACTCATAATAATCATAACTACCGCTTACGTTTATATAAATATCATAACCGTCACCCGTTGATTTCTGTTTTGTAATACTTCCCGAAATCGACGGGGCTTTTTTGGCGGTAGTCGTCTTTGTTGAAGAAATCGCATCGGACGATTTTTTGACAGTTGTATGTTGTTCGGTTGCAACAGCATTTGTTTTTTCAGCTTTAACGGTTGTTACTGCTGATTTCGGCTTTGAGTTTTCATCATATGAAGAATTTTCCATCATTGAAAGCATTTCGTCTGCTGCTTTTTTTACCTGAATTTCTTCATATACAGCACGAACTACAAAACACATAACAACCATTACAATAAGTGAAACAACCACAACAACGACTGTTCTTTTTTTATGTTTTACAGACTGAGGCGGTACTCCGTAAGGCATGGGGTTTTGTGTATAGTCAGGCGATAAAGGCTGTTCAAAAACGCTTTTTCCGCACCTGTCACAGAATCTGTCTGTTTTGTCAAGTTTTTTACCGCAGTACCTACAAAACACACTTTCTTCCTGAACGTAATTGTTATTTGTCAGATTATTGTCGGCATAAACAGTATTGTTTGTCACTGTGTTGTCAACAGGTATATTCTGCTGTACAGGTTTTATTATACCGTTCCTATGAATATCTGTTTTGTTGTTTTCCGACTGATTATCACCAAAAGAATTATCTGCTGAAACAGTATCCGATACACTATTATGTAAAATAATATTTGTTCTTTTGTTTTCTTCCGTATGTGTATCAGCAACGTTGTTTTCCGTTTTTTCATTTTTGGAAATACTCTTTTTCAAAAGGTTTATTTTGGGTCTGTTTTCACCTGTCGTTGTATCGGCAACACTATTTTCCGTTTTTTTACCTGATGATACAATATCTTTTGAAAGATTTATTTTCGGTCTGCTGTCTTTTTCAAGTTTTTTTCCGCAGTTCCGACAAAAAAGGTCACTGTCATCATTTTCATTTCCGCAATTCTTACAAATCATAATTTCACCTTAACCAATATTTTGCCGAAAATCTCAGTCCCTTTTTTCTCTGGATACTTTTATACAACTCTGCGATTTTTTTACATTCTGCAAAACATAAGTACCATTTAAAGTTTTACTGAGGTCGGCAATAAAATTTTCTTTTTCCTTTTTAAGTTTTCTGCCTGTTCTTCTGAGCTTTATTTTTATACTGCGTCCGTCCGAAACATCAACGGTAAAAATAGGGTGAACCGCATTAATCAGGCATATCAGGATAACAGGAATACTTAATAAAACATAAAATATATCATCATCGTCCAGCCAAGAAATCATTAAACATGACATGAATACAGCAACTATAATCATCCATATACTGAATCTTAACCTGAACTTAAAGGACACTATTTCATTATACGGTATTGACGTTACTTTGTCAATATTATCAATAGCAGTTTCTTCACGTATTACAAGCTTATCATATGTAACACAAAAACTTGCCTCTCCGCTGAAAAGTATATCCCATACATTCCATGTACCTTTCGGAAGATTTTTAAACTTGTATGTTCTTTCTTCATTCTTTTCAGCAACAGGGACAGGTTCTTCTACAGGTGTATCTTCATTAACGGGTGTACCGCACTGATTACAGAATAACGCACCGTCCCTCAGTTCATTTCCGCAGTTTCTGCAATTCATAATAAATCACTCCCATTCATATTCATCATAATCATAGTCATAACCGTCATCATCATAACCGTAATAATCTTCATAACCGTCCCATGTCCATTCAAATTCTTCACCTTTGAAAACATAGTTGAAGAATCCATCAAAATCCTCCTGTGTATACAGATTTGCCGTATTTCCGTACTCGTCCGACAACATAACCGAGTATATTTGACCGTCATTTGAATCATGTATCTCAGAATCATACAGGAAAGTTATTTCAACTTTTATCTCATCACCGTCTGTAGCATTAAAATATCCGTCAAAATATACATACTTTTCATTGCTGTCCTCATCTTCGTCAAATTTCCACTTTTCCTTATGAAAAGCTCCTGCAAACGCTTCACCTATTGTCAAATCCTCATCAAAATAAGGAAGTGTTGAGTCTTTTACCGAATCAACCGAAAAGCCTGTCAGTGAACTTACGACAACCGAAATTATAACGATAACC
Source organism: Ruminococcus sp. (assembly GCA_017622635.1). Lineage (GTDB taxonomy): Bacteria > Bacillota > Clostridia > Oscillospirales > Ruminococcaceae > Ruminococcus. The sequence goes on from JAGAQS010000016.1 coordinate 2,455, forward strand.
ACAATAACAGCCACAACTATTCCTATAATCAGTGGCAGTTTCTTCTTTTTATGGGTCACCTCAAACTCTCTCTGATATTCCTCCCTGTTGCGATAAACAGGCTTTCCGTCCTGAACTGCCTGCTCTGCAACGGGTTCTGTTATTTCTCCACCTCCCTGCAACGCTCCGCACTTACCACAGAACTTTGTGCCGTCGGGAAGTTCATTTCCGCATTTTCCACAAAACATATATTATTCCTCCTTAATTTTATCAGAAATCCAACCTAATTATACACCAAAAGCTATATTTCGTCAACCCTTAAAGTTTATAAAATCCACTCCCAATAATATTCACTTTAAAAACACACCCTGTTTTATGTCTGCAATCCGTGAATTTCTGTATTTATATAATAGCACAAAAAAGGTTTGTCTGTTAACCCAAAACAATTCCCGAAAAATTAATTTTCAGTAACTGTTTTTATTACATTAATGCGATATACAGCAAGGAATTTATCAATACAGTATGACAGTACTGCACGGATTTCTTAAAATGCCGTTATAATCTGTGTTGACATTGTAAACAATATATGATAAAATTATGATAACGAACAAAATAACACGAAAAAAACTGCGATTATGCGCCCATTGAAGCGTACAACCGCAGTTTTTTATATTTGTTGGCACTATATTACATTAATCTTTCACTTTAAGCACGTTTTCCAA
>JAGAQS010000142.1 GCA_017622635.1 Ruminococcus sp.
GCATATCCGCACCGTTTGCGAGCAGGTATGTTATATCAAAGTCTTCCGTATGTTCACCAAGAATTTCCTTTACCCAGTCGTATTCGGGAAAAACCGTACATACAATATGTTTTTTGTCGTTATCCTTTTCGGCAGACGCAGAACTGCAACCGGCAAGTCCGCACAGAGCAAGTGAACAGCACAGAGCAAGTGAAAAAATTTTCTTGAACATATATAAAACCTCCGTAAAAAAATAAAGCACACTGCAAACACAGTATAACATGAATTTGAAAATGAAAATCATTCTCAATTTCAGATTATACCACATATACAATGTGCTGTCAATAGTTTTTTTATAAAAATTTATTATACTCCGCTGTCACCGTAGTTTGAGAGAACCCTCGCCGACGGGTCATTGACATTACAGCCGTCCCATTCCTTGTTTGGCATCCAGAAATCAACAACCATTTCACTTTGATTCGGATAATATTTTTCAAAGATTTCACGGTAAAGCAGTGATTCTTTTGTGAACGGTTTTGCATGGGAATATTTTTCGGATTTTTCCTCAAATTCAATATCTGTATAATAGTTATTTGCGTACTCTTTGAGATAGTCAACCATTGAGTGACCCACAGCGTCGGAAAAAGCTGCTTTTTCACGGTAAAGAATATCATGCGGTAAATAGTCGCCCTCGAAAGCGTGACGGAGCAGGTATTTACCTTTGTTGTACCTGTTAAGTTTCATTTCGGGGTCAACTGCCATTACATATTTTACAAAGTCCAAATCACCAAACGGCACTCTTGCTTCAAGTGAGTTCACGGAAATACATCTGTCTGCCCTCAGTACGTCGTACATATGTAACTCTTTTACCCTTTTTACCGATTCTTTCTGAAATTCTTCGGCATTAGGTGCAAAGTCGGTATATTTGTAACCGAAAAGTTCGTCGGAAATTTCGCCCGTCAGAAGTACACGTATATCGGTCTGTTCGTGGATAGCCTTACAGAGAAGATACATTCCCATACTTGCACGGATTGTGGTTATATCATAGGTTGCGAGTAATTTTATTACCGTATCAAGTGAATCAAGTACGTCGTCTTTAGTGATGATAACTTCCGTGTGGTTACTGCCTATATAGTCGGCAACCTGTTTTGCATAGCGTAAGTCTATAGCGTCGGTGTTCATGCCGATTGCAAAGGTTTTTATAGGTGTGTCGGACTTCTGTTGTGCGACGGCACATACAAGTGAAGAATCAAGACCGCCCGAAAGCAGAAAACCTACTTTTGCGTCTGCGGAAAGTCTTTTTTCAATACCTGCAACAAGTTTGTCGTGAATATTACCGCACACTGTTTCAAGGTTGTCGTGTATAACTTCATTTACTTCCGTAATATCACAGTAGCACACAAATTCACCGTTTTTATAATAGTGACCTGTAGGAAAAGGTATTATTTTGCTTACAATGCCGACAAGGTTTTTAGGTTCACTTGCAAATACGATACAGTCGTTTTCGTCATAGCCGTAATATAACGGACGTATTCCTATAGGGTCACGTGCTGCTATAAATTCGTGTTTTTCACTGTCGTAAATTATACAGGCAAATTCAGCGTCAAGTGTTGCGAACATATCAACGCCCATTTCCTTATACAGTGGGAGCAGTATTTCACAGTCACTGTCACTTCTGAATTTATAGCCTTTTTTCATGAGTTTTTCCCTTATCGGCAGAAAACCGTAAATTTCACCGTTGCAGACAGAATAATTTCCGTCCAGTTCAAAAGGTTGCATACCTTCGGGAGTAAGTCCCATTATTGAAAGTCGCTGAAAACCTAAAACACCGTCTTTCAGTTCAATAATACGGCAGTCGTCAGGACCTCTTGAAACAGTTGCTTCAAGTCCTTTCGCAACTTTTTCCATACCGCCGTATTTTCCGCAGTAACCCATAATTGTACACATAACAATTTTCCTCTCTTTTCATTTATGTATTTTTTCGTCAAACTTGTTTTTACTGCTTGCACCTGAAACGTCAATAGGATAGTTTCCCGTAAAACAGCCGTTACAAAAACCGTAATTTTTATTTATAAGCCGTCCGAGAGATTCGGCAGGCAAGTATGCAAGTGAGTCTGCACCGATAAATTCAGCAACTTCACTTATGTTATTGTATTTGCAGGCAATGAGGTTTTCCTCTGAATCTATGTCCGTTCCGAAGTAGCACGAATGAACAAACGGCGGTGACGATATTCTTACGTGAACCTCTTTCGCACCCGCTTCACGCAATAACCGTACAATTCTTGCACACGTAGTACCACGTACAATTGAATCATCAATCATAATGACACGTTTTCCCTGAACAGTTTCCTTTATTACATTAAGTTTTATTTTTACCGCACTTTCACGCTGATTCTGTGACGGCTGTATAAAACTTCTGCCGATATACTTGTTTTTTATAAAACCC
>JAGAQS010000143.1 GCA_017622635.1 Ruminococcus sp.
GGTCAGCGATTCTTGCAATCTGTTCAGGATAGAGAGAGCCGAAACTGTCAACAATATAGAAAACGTCAACGGGTGATTTTCCGAGTATGTCGAGAGCGGCTTTTATGTCACCCTCCTGAGCGTTTGAAACAGCCATTATATTACAGCTTACTTCGTAGCCCTTGCTTTTGGCATTTTCAATCATGTCAACCGCTGTCGGAATCTGGTGTATATATGTAGCCACACGGATAAGGTCAATCGGACTTTCCGCACGGTCATGAATATCCTGCTTGTAATTACAGCGTCCGACATCAGCCATAACGGCAATTTTAAGGTCGGTATTGTTTTCACCGACAATTGACCTGATATATTCGTCATCACAGAACTTGCAAGGTCCGAACTTTGTTTCGTCGAACATTTCACGGTCTGCCTTGTAACCAAATTCCATGTAGTCAACGCCTGCCCTGAGGTTTGCGTTATAGAGATGCTTTACAAAATCATCGCTGAAACGGAACTCATTTACAAGACCGCCGTCCCTTAGAGTAGCGTCAACAACCTTGATATCTGGTCTGTAATCCATTAACTTTGAAATTTCTTTCATAAAAAACAATCCTTTCAATAAATATGTTTCAGTACTTTATACCGTAACGCTTTAAAGTGTAATGTAAATTCTTTATATAGTATATCACAAACATTCTGATTTGTCAAATACTTTTTTGAAATTTTCTGAAAAATATTTTTTCACAATTTATTTATTGACAAAGTACACTGTCGGTTGTATAATATAAATATCTATGCTAAACTGGAGGTATGTTGATGAATACATTTCTGTTCATTACTGCATTGATTATTTCTGTAATTATTATAACGGTTTTTCTGAAAGAAATAAAAAGCGACGAAAAAACAAAACCGTCTGAACTTGTGTCAAATGTGAGAAGTGTTGCACGGGGAATGACTGTTTTCATGTTCAGCGTTGCGATTACGGACAAATTCAATTTTATAGATTTCGGAATGTATTCGGGTACATATACGTTTATGGGCATTGTCTGTATGGCGGTATATATACTGTGCATCATCAACAGCAAACGCAGAATCCCAATAATTTCATTTGCAGTAAAAACAATTCTGACAGCTTTTGTTCTTGAAATGACTCTGTTCAATATTCCGTCATACCGTCTGTGGTTCGGAGACTACAACACAGTCACCTATGAGGCAAGCCGTTCAATAATCGACAAGGGCGGTATATACAGGCGTAACCAGAAAGACATAGCCGTACAGAACGGCAACGAGCTTGTTCTGACATTTCCGGATATAGACCGTCCTGTAAGTACAGTATATGCAGATATTACATTTGTCGGCAACACACGTGCCGTTGACTTTTCGATTGACGCAAACGACGAAACAACCATAGTCCCGAGACGTGAAATTTCAAAAGACATAATATCAAGAAAACAGCTACAGACACAGTATCTTCAATGTGAACTTTCGGGAAAAGTCACCGATTTGAAAGTAAGACTAAAACCACAGAATTTCGGTACGGTATATGTAAACAGCATAACAATAAATATGCCCGTACTGTTTGAAATTTCGTGGATAAGATTTTTACTTATTGTAATACTCAGTGTGTTTATCCATGCAGTTTTAAAAGGCGGATTCATGCAGAAAAGCGTGAACGAAAACCGCAGATTCTGCCGTAATATAGCGGTATGTATCACGGCAACGGCGTGTATATGGGCAGTATGGGTCACAAATTACCGAATCGACGACAATACGTGGAAAGAAGAATTTACAAAGACAGAGGGCAGTCAGGTCACACAGCAACTTGTTGACGCTTTCAGTGACGGAAGAACATATCTTGTTGAAGAACCAAACGATGCTCTCAATTCTTTTGATAACCCCTATGATAAACAGCACCGTGAAGCCGAATTAGTCCCGCAGTTTGAAAATGACTACTACTATACTTATGCATGGGACCACGTTTATTTTAATGAAAAATTTTACTCATATTACGGCATTGCACCTGTAGTACTGCTGTTCCTCCCCTATCATCTCATAACGGGATATTATTTTCCGGAGTCGGCAGCGGTTCTTATTTTCGCAATTATCGGAATTATAGGGCTTTCATTCCTTTTCATGAAGTTCATGCGTAAATTTTTCCCGACAATCCCGACAGGAATGTTTATAATAAGTCTTGTTATAATACAAATGGTAAGCGGTATATGGTACAGTATAGGCAGACCGCTTTTCTATGAAGTCGCAATGTCGGCAGGTTTTGCATTCATGACGTGGGCGTTTTATTTTCTGATTTCCGCCAACATAATAGGTACGGGCAAAATTTCCCTTCCGAAAACAGCTGTTTCGTCGTTTTTGTTTGCAGTAGCTGTTTTAAGCCGTCCGACAACGGTTCTTTATTGTATATGTGCGGCTGTATTCATGATATGTGCGTTACCGAGATTTTCACACAAAAAACTCTTTAATAAAAAAAGTATCAGATATCTTGCGTGTGCTGTTCTTCCCATGGCTTGCCTCGGAATTATTCAGATGTACTACAATTATGCAAGATTCGGTTCACCGTTTGAATTCGGAATACAGTACTCACTTACAATAAACGACTTCAGAAACACACAGTTTCACTGGCAACTGTCCCTTATTCCTTTCTGGAACTATCTTTTTAACGCTCCTGTATTTTCGGCAAAGTACCCGTTTGTTTCAGCAGATTTTCAGGATATGAGCGTAGGCGGATTCTTTTATAATGATTACCCGTCAACACATAATGTCTGCGGTCTGTTTTTCCTCGCACTCCCCATGTTTGCATATTTTCTTTCAGGAAAGGCAGTCAGAACACTTGACGGCAAAAAAGTGAAAAAGTCACTTTATATTGCACTTCCGTGCGTCATAATTCCGCTTATAATTATATGTTCGGTATGGGAAAGCGGTTATTCAATAAGATACATGACCGACTTTGCATGGCAGATGTTATTGGGTGCTTACGTAATAATTTTCCGTCTGTACCTCACAAACAAAAACCCGACTGTAAAGAAAATAATAAATATTTTCTTCTGTTTCTCTCTTGTATGGACTGTCTACGTAAGCGGTATACAGTCTGTAAATCAGGCTTTCCGTTACTGTGACGGTCATCTTGATTACCCCGAAATAGCCTACGAAATAAAGAAAATACTTCTTTTCTGGAAGTAAATTACAGACAAGGAGAACACTGTGTATAATATAAAACTTGTTAAAATGAACAGAAATTCATGTGATATTCCCCTGCTTGAAAAACTCAACAATCAGGCTTTTCCCGAAAATGAAAGAATTTCTGTTGAAGATATGTTCTGCTTTTCGGAAAACGACGGCAGGGACATACTCGGAATATATACAGACAATGAATTTTCAGGATTTTTTATAATTATGAGGTTCATGAAATGTGCATATATATGTTATTTTGCGGTATGTCCCGAAAAACGTTCACAAGGCATAGGCGGAAACGCACTTTGTCTTTTGAAAAAATATTATCCCGACTGTCATATTGTTGTAGACTTTGAGGCAACGGACGAAAATGCCGAAAACAATCAGCAGAGAATCCGCAGACGTAATTTCTACTACAGAAACGGTTTCTTTAAAACGGGATATTTCCAGTTCTACATGAAAACGGAATTTGAAATTGCGTGCAGTGAACCGTATTTCGACAAAACGGAATTTGAAGGTCTCATGTCTGAAATTCACGCCATAGCAGATGACTTCAACCCTGAATTATATACAAAAAAAACGGACGCTGAATAATGCGTCCGTTAAATTTTTTATTCGGTTTCTTTCTTACCGCCGAAAAGCAGAAACTTTCTTGCGAAAAAGTTCCAGAGAAACGAAACGGCAGTTGAAACTACTTTAGCTATAATCTGAAACAGACTTGTCTTATCGGCAAGCCATATCTTGAAAAGCTTTGTAATACCGATAGTCATGAAAAGTCCTACAAGACCTATTGCCGCAAATCCCAGAAATTCCACAAAACGATTTTCAACTTTTGAATTACGGAAAATCCAGAATGTACTTATTATATAGTTTACAACAAGTCCGGCAACGAATGAAAGAGAGTTTGCAAGTTCCGCAAACTGTTCATGAAAGACGAACTCAAAAAGAATGTATGAAATTCCCCAGTCAACGACAGTCGCAAGTCCGCCCACAAAGATATAACGGAAGAACTGTATAAGTGTATTTTCCGTATCGCCTGCGAAAAGCTTTCCGAACTTCCTTTCACGGAAAATTTCCTTTATTTCCTGAAAGCCGTCCATTATTTTTTCTCCTCGTGATACTCTTTTTCAGTATTTACACTCCAGATATTAGACTTGTCCTTTCTGCCTGACTTAATATTCTTTACTGCCTCAAAGGAAGTAACCATTGAATGGTCGATATTGTTGTAACGGTGCTGACCGTTTCTGCCGACACAGTAGAGATTGTCGATAGTGTCAAGATATTCAATAAGGTCGTCCATTTCTTCATAGGTATCGAAATAAGCAGGATAAGCTTTCTTTACCTTTTCCATATGTGTGTCAATAACTTCGTCGGGACTGTTGATAAGTCCGAGTTTTACCATTTCCTTTACACAGAATTTAGAAAACTGTGCTTCTGTCATATTCCAGAACTTGTCACCCTCGTTTACGAAATATTCAAGACCAACCCAGACAGTATTTTTCAAATCCTTTACCATGTAAGGAGACCAGTTGTTGTAAATCTGGAATCTGCCCATTTTAACACGTCTGTCCTGAACGTAAACCCAGCAGTCAGGAACGATATTTCCGACGGTTTTCATTTCTGTAAGGTTTTTAAGATTGAGCTTAGGAATAAGAACACCGAGAGTCATATAGTCACGGTACGGGAGACCTGCGGCAATTCTTGCGGGTTCTGCGGGAACGTCGTTCATTCCTGCGACCAAATCCTTTACAGGCATTGAAGAAATTATATAATCACCGTCAAGCTGAACTTCTTCGCCGTCCTTGATGTAGGTTACACCTGTAAGAATGTTGTCGGAGTTCTTGTGAAGTTTTTTTACACCTGCGTTCATGATAATATTACCGCCGAGTTTCTTTACTTCGTCGGCAGTAACTTCCCAGAGCTGACCCGGACCAAGCTTAGGATACTTGAACTCTTCAATAAGTGAAGTGTTTACCTTTCTGTTCTTAACCTTGAAAAGCTTGCCGAAAAAGTCCTTTATAATTCCGACGATTGAAAGTCCCTTTGTACGCTGAGCCCCCCATGAAGCATCAATTTCACTCGGGTGTCTGCCCCAGAGGTTTTCCGTATAGTACTCAAAGAACATTGAATAGAGTTCTTTACCGAAACAGTTTATATAGAAGTTTTCGAGGTTATCTTCGGGACGCTTGTGAATTACTGCGGCAAGATAGCTGAATCCTACTTTCATGGTAGTGAGGAAACCGAAATTTTTGATTGTTTCGGGCTTAAGTGAAACGGGGTAATCATAGAACTTTGAGTTAAACAGAATACGTGAAACTCTGCGTCTTGTAAGCATTACACGGTCTGACTTTTCGGGATTCGGTCCGCCCTTTTTGACACGTGTTTTTCTTTTAAGGAGAATGTCGTCATATGAGGGCATACCCTGCATGGGAAGCATATTACTCCACCACTGATTTACTTCGGGAATCTTTGAGAAAAA
>JAGAQS010000144.1 GCA_017622635.1 Ruminococcus sp.
AATATCGCACGAGTTAAAGCACGAGTAGCTTCTGGCGGACATTATGTTGATAAGGAAAAAATTAAATCCAGATATTATAAATCTCTTAAAAATATAAAAGAATTAATGGAAATATGTGATATCATGCATGTATATGACAATACAACAGAAGAACCCGTAAGAATTATAAGAAAACATAAAGATGATATATCTATTTTCCCTAATGAATTATGGTCTGAAGAAAAAATAATCACTCTGTTAAATAGCACCTAATAAAAGAACTGATTAAAATCAGTTCTTTTAATTTTTTAATACATTTATTTAGAAATTTTTAACAAACGAAAAAGCGGACAACCTTAGTTATCCGCCTATAATTATTTTATTGCTTATGCCACGAAATAGGTTAAAACCAATTGATTACTCCGTTATTGTAATCTCTGATAAGTTTCAAATCCGTATTGTTTACCACCCCGTCAAAATTGACATCAGCAGCATAGTATCCTTCTTTCGAAAGTCCATATTTGTCAGGATTTCCGAGATGTTGGATTACAGCAGTTTCATCAGCCATATCAACTACTTTATCATTATTGGCATCACCTATCAATACAAATGAAGCATTAACTATGTTATTACCTATAAATTTGCGGGTAGCATCAAAAGCAGACGTTTTTATTTTAGTACCTTCAACAAGTGTCATAGTATTTGTTGTCCAGAATTTTGAGCTGAAAAGAATGCCGGGAGCCATTATAGTACCGCCTGCTCTGAAAGAAGCACTATAAATAGTTGTGTTGTCAGTTCGTTCGAGCGTTGAATGTGTAACATCTCCGCCGAAAGCACCTGTTTTAACTTCCATGTCATCGATATCAATGCTGTTGTAACGAAAAGTTACATCTGCCCACATAACACCTTTGCCAGAGTCAACATCGCAATACAATGCATATGTATTCAGTTTTTCGTTTCCGGCTGCATTTGATGTAATTCCTGCAAACGAAGCAGCACAAAGCATTGTTGCAGAAAAGACAGATAAAATTGTTTTGATTTTCCTCATAATTGCATCTCCTTTACTTTTGGTAATTAAATCATAACATATATTGCCAAAAAGTACAAGAACGAATATTGACTGTTAATGTTTGATAACGTCGAAATTATTGTTAATCTTTAAATTTTCTGTCAATGTTTGCAACGTGATTTAAAATCTGTTCAAGGGTGTTCTTTTCAGGATTGGACGGTTTAGTATAAGACTTTGAAAATCCGTTCAGTCCGGAATTTTTGATAATTGTCGGGTAGTCCTTGTAGGCATAATCCAAGTCAACATCACCCGAAATTCCGTCAATACTGCCTGTCCATGAATACTGCCACAATCCATAGTTGCCGGAATAGTCAGTCTGCTCTACGCCGATGTGCGACAGAAAAATATCATATCTGCTTTTTACATCTGAACGGATATTATTTTCAAACGCTGACTTGAAACTGTAAATTGCTGTATAGTAGCCGGCTTTTTCAATTTCAGAACAAAAAGCCTCACACAGTTCTGAAGCGTTTGCAAGGCTTGACTGTTCCTCTATGTCAAAGGCTACCGGATACTCAAACGACTTTCCGGCAAGTGTTCTGAGGAACACCGAAGCCTCCTGTTTCGCTTCATCAGCGGTTACGGCATAAGTATACCAGTAAGCACCGCACGGAATACCAAGCCGTTTACATTCGCTGTAATTGCGTTCGAACTGCCTGTCAATCTGACCGCTTTCCTTGCCGTAGCCGGCACGGAGAATAGCAAAATCAACCTTGCCTGATGACTTGACTTTGTCCCAGTCGATAACTCCCTGATGCTCTGATACGTCGATACCTCTTGCAATGACTTCTGATGTTGTTGACACGTTTCCGGAAGATTTCGGAATACCATAATAACTGTAGAAATCATCTGTGACAGAATAAGCAGAAGTTACTGTTTCGTCACCTTTCCAGAAGTTTGACGTGCGGACATCAACGTGTGTCGCTGTGTATGTACCATCAATGTTGGAAATACCGCCGAAGCCAATGTCCTGAGCGGCACAGCTTACTTTCTTGGACGAAATCTTGTTGCCGGACTGGTCGTAGCAGACTATATCGGCGGCATAACCTTTTGTGTGAAAATCACTTGCCGAACCGCCAATATTTACGCTATGTGTCGGACAACGGTAGCCGGAATTTATTATTATTGCCGAGCAGTCAAGGGCTTTGAAAAGCTTTTCAAGTTTGTCCGGAAGCTCTGGATTAAGTACAGTATCATGAGTACCACCGCACTTACAGCGGAACTCTGACACGTTGAAATGCTCTGTCAGTTGTTTGTTGTTGGTTGATTTGTAGGTAGTTGTCATGAAAAATCACACTTCTTCCTGTACAATTATGGAAATGACATTATCTAAATTGTAAAATCCAACCCATGCACCATTTCTTATTATAATGAAATATTTTCTGTCGTATTTGTAGTCATCCCATTCTTTAGACGTCCATTTGATTTCACGTCCGTTAGCCATAGTGATTTTAATTGTCTGATACACTATTTTCATTCCTTTCATGTTTTATTCTTCGGGAAGTCCTGCAACACTCGTCAGAAGCGACAGCACACCGGCAAGCAGTGACGCACTTCCGACAGCAAGCCAGTTCACGTCACCCATTACGGCAGATGTTCCGATAGTTGCAACTGCCGTCTGAGCGACAGTTTTCACGGCACGTACAGTGGCTAATTTAAGCCATTTTTTCCAGTTTCTCATTTGTCAGCCTCCTTTTCCGTAGGCAGTTCCATGAAGGCGGTGTGCAGCTGTGTCATCACGCCGTTACCGCCCAGTCCGTGATACTGCTGATACATATTCTCGAAGTTTTCCTTTGCGAAAATCGGTGCGTAACCCTGCTCCATGTACTTGTTGTAGTTGTGGAGCATACGGTCACGGAGCAGTGCCTGTACACCAAGTTCAACGGCTTTCTGACGGTTTTCTTGACGTTTCAGACGTGTCAGAATTGTTCTTGTACCTATTCCAAGTATCCCCGATGCCGACAAAACCGAAATTATAACAGTTATAATATCGTTCATATATGTCACCTCAATAATTAAGATATTCAATTTTATTATAAGTAAAATTGCTGTTGTCGGCTTTGACAGTTCCCGAAATGTACAGATAATAATTACCTGTGGTGACATTTCCGCAGTTGACAATCTGGTCTTTAAGTGAAGAATTTCCGGCAAAAACCAAATCGAAATTATAGACAAAATCACCGTCAGTAATTTTGTTGCTGAGGTCTGTAATTGTGCCATCGGATTCAATCAGATTCACATGAAGATTCTGATTTACCCAACTGCTTAATGATGCATTTATAGTGAGGAGAAGTTTACCCGTGCGAAGTTCCAAAGGAACGGTAAACAAAATACCCGTATTTACTTCAGTTTCTGACCAGTTGCTCATTGCTATACCGTACTTTGATGACTCGTCACCGACAAAATTGTTTGTGACTGAAATTCCGCCCCATTTTTCGATTACGTCGGCATACTTCTGAAGTGTAGTATCTGAACTTGATTCATAGATATAAACCGTGTCACCGTAAGCTGAAACTGTTTCCTGTTTCGAAGTAAAAGAGTTTGTGTCAAGCAAAACGGCTTCTTTTACCGTACCTTCACCTCCCGTCTGTATCTGTAAAACTTTCGGGATAAGTGTGTTCAATTTTTCAGTTGTGGTTGCCTGTACACCCATAGTGTTAAGATTCTCCGCAAGCTGTTTACGCTGTCTGTTAAGTTCCGCTAAGTATTTGGCTATATCGGGCATTATTCAGTCACCTCCACAATATCAGCAAGTACGGTTTTTATATCACCGATTTCGGTTTTCAGTTCTGAAATTTCCGTCCTGAATGATGTGTGTTCTCCCTGAATATTTTCATGCAGGTCATTCAGGTCACGGTTATAAACTACTCGTGAAACATAAGTTTCTGAAAGATACTGTTCTGAAAGTGTGTCAAGGAAAGTCTTGTTTTCATGCGTATGTGAAGTTTCTTTGAGGCTATTTATCTGACGTCCGTGTTCGTCATCAACGGCAGACAGACTTGCACTCATCACACTAAAACGTGAATTAAGCGTTGTTTCAATGCTGTCCAGAAATTCCTTGTTTGTGTGCGTATGTGCGGAATTTTCAAGTGTCCTGATATTTTCCGAAAAATCAACCACAAACATACCGGCAGGTGAATTATTC
>JAGAQS010000145.1 GCA_017622635.1 Ruminococcus sp.
AAAGTTCTGAAATAAACATAGAAAGCCTTGAGATGTTCGAGGATATAGCTTACATTATGGCTCATCATGCTGACCCTGAAAACGTTCCCGACAATCCTGATGACTGGCTTGAACAGTTCAACACATTCAGCATTTATGAGATTTTACCACAGTTGCTTGATTTATGGGGACTTAACACCGAAACACAGTCAGTTGCTAAAAAAAACACAGACCGCTTGACCGTGAAATGACAACACCGTTGTTTCTGCTCCGATGCGTTCAGCTTGGTCTGAGTATGTCAGAACTCGACCTGCTGACCATCGGTCTTGTGAATGATATGTTCACGGAAAAGGAAAACGACGACTTCAAATATCCGTACAAGCCTACTCAGGAAGACTTCGATAAGTTTTAGCAATAAAAAACCCCCGTATTATCGGGGATTTTCTTATAAGTTATTATCCTGTATACATTTGACAGAAATATTTATTTAATCAAATTCTATCTCTTCAAAATTTGCAAGTTGTTCATCAGTAATTCCAAGTTCACGCTGTACTTCTTCAGCAGAAATGTTTTTTGTTGAGTCATAATTTTTCATACGTTCGTAAGCTACTGCCTGTTCAAATTCAACTATCAGATAACGTGGGGTATCATTTTTCAAAATTATTGCAGAGCCATACTTGTCAACAAGTTTTGCCACTTTTGAAAAATTTTGACTTGCTTCTGAAATCGAAACTAATGCATTTGTATCAATATTCATATAAGCATCTCCTGAAAAATTATTCTTCGGATATTTCCGTTAACTTTTCAATCAGTTCTTCCGGAGTGTATACATTTACAGAAGATTTTGAATAGTCTTTTACATTTCGTGTTACTATTCCGTCCATTCCAGTACGCAGAGCAGTTTCAATCATAACAGCATCTTCATAATCTGAAACTTCTGAAGAAACTGCATATTTACAATCTGTTCCTGCAGTATCGAGCAATTCAAAAAGCCAGAAGATACGCTTTAAAACACTTCTTGTTTCCACATCACTGTGAGTACAGCGGTGCATCAGATAATAAATATCCGTCGTTGACTTGGCAGTAATAAATCCATCAAGCTTACGGTTGGCAACATACAGAAAAAGCTCCTGTGCGTTTTCGGCAAACGGTTCACGGTTCTGTAATGCATCAATAATAATGCAGGTATCAAACAGAATTTTCATATTTTTTCAAGCCTTTCTTCACGTGCTTCTTCGAGTGTCATATTCTGTGGTATCACACCAAATAACGATTTTGCAACATCAACCCTGTCCTGATTCGGATTTGATAGTTTAGCGATAACTTTTCCGTTTTTTGTGATATAAATATCCTCTGATTCGGCAAGAAGAAGATATTTTCCAAGATTGAGCTTTAATTCTGTAGCAGTAATTGACATAGAATTTCCCCCTTTGCTTTTATTATTACTGTTATTATATCATAAACGAACGATTTTGTCAAGAAAATCATTCGATTATTTTCAGGAGGTGAGAAAAATGGCGAACCGAATAAGAGGAATAACGGTTGAGATAAACGGCGATACAACGAATCTTCAGAAAGCCCTTTCAGGCGTTGACAAGAGCATAGGAAAAACACAGTCGCAGTTGAGAGACGTTGAGAAACTGCTGAAACTTGACCCTACAAATACTGAACTTCTGTCACAGAAACAGCGTTTGCTTGGTGAAGCGGTCAAG
>JAGAQS010000146.1 GCA_017622635.1 Ruminococcus sp.
ACCTCCCTTGACTGTCTCTGCATGAATGTCCTTGTAAGAATGTTTATAGAACTGAGAACGGCAATAAATATTGCAAGCAGTATACTTGTGATTATTATAAAAAGCTTTAACTGTGCTTTTCTGAACATAAAATTCCCCCTATTCCAGTGAGTAGCCTATTCCACGGGCTGTTTTTATCTGTACGGGTGCGGAAATAACGGCTATTTTCTTTCTCAGGAAAGATATGTAAACTTCTATATTGTTGTATTCAACGTCACTTTCGTAACCCCATATCTTCTCAATAATACGTTCTTTAGGTAAAATCTGACGTGGATTTGAAATGAGAAGTTCCATAATATGATACTCTTTAAGACTTAATTTGACATCATTTCCGCCGTATATAATTGAGCAGGTATTTTTACGCAGTTCAAGACCGTTGTATTCAAGTTTGTTTTCGTCAATGATTTCGCCTTTGCGTCTTGTCATTGCACGTACTCTTGCAAGAAGTTCACCCGTTACAAACGGCTTTGTCAGATAGTCGTCAGCACCGCAGTCAAGACCGTTTATTTTGTCCTCAACTTCGCTCCTCGCCGTAAGAAGAAGTACGGGCGTTGAAATTTTTTCTTTTCTTATCTGCCTGAGAATTTCGATTCCGTTCATATGCGGTAACATTATGTCAAGAATAATTCCGTCGTAAACACCTGTAAGTGCGTTGTCAAGACCGTCGATACCGTCATATACAGTATCAACGTTGTACATATTTCTCTTAAGAATTTCCGTAAGAGCATCGGCAAGCTGTATTTCGTCCTCAACTATAAGTAATTTCATATAAATTTCCTCCTCTTATTTTTAAAAATACATTATAATACATAATTATTAAAATAATCTTAAATGTCTTAAAAAAATAACGGTTCTTTTGTAAGAACCGCCATTTCTGCATATTTTCTTTCAGCATTTCTGCCTACGTCAAGTCTGGTTATTATGCAACCACTAAAGCTCCATGCACACCTCTTGACACCTGCGTAACACTTCAACGCTTAACATTGCCGCATACTCACAGGCAATGCTGATTTTTACATCAATAACATTATATAATATTGTGGCTGGTTTGTCAAGTATTATAACTGTGATTTGAATTTTCTTATTGTGTAGCCCTCTTTTACTTTCATGACACCACGGTCAATAACAAGGGCATAGTCGGAAACATCTCTTGTAACGGTAGTTCCCGCAGCCGTATAGACAGCTTTTCCGAGTTTAAGGGGAGCGATAAGGTTTGTGTTACAGCCTATAAAGCATTTGTCACCTATAACGCAACGGCTCTTTTCTATACCGTCATAGTTTACAGTAACAGTGCCTGCACCTATGTTTACTTTTCTTCCCACGTCGCTGTCACCTATGTATACAAGATGTGCAACGGCGGTTTTTTCACCTATTACAGAATTTTTTATTTCGACAAAATCACCGATTTTCGCACCTTTCTTTATAACACTGTGCGGTCTTATATGTACAAAAGGTCCTATTTCGACACCGCTTTCAATTTCGGAATCATAAATCTGTGCCGTATTTATTATAACACTGTCACCCGTCTTACAGTTTTCGGCGGTTACATTCGGACCTATCTTACAGTTTTTTCCGATTTTCGTTCCTCTGCGTAATACAGTACCTGCCATAATTTCCGTACCTGTACCTATTTCAAC